>VGDE01000113.1 GCA_016869875.1 Alphaproteobacteria bacterium | reverse complement strand
TTACCGATCCCGATGCCCTGCGCGAGCTTTGGGCCCTGTCGGGTCAGGATATGGCGCGTGACGTGACGCTGATGCCCGTGTCGCCATTTTACCGGCTGCTGTGGGCAGACGGGAAAAGCTTTGACTATGTCAATGACGGCGACATGCTGGAAAGCCAGATCAAGGCGTTCAATCCCGACGACCTGGACGGGTATCGCCGCTTTCACGACTATGCCGAGGAGGTCTATCAGGAAGGCTATCTCAGGCTGGGGACCACGCCCTTTCTGAAGATGGGCCAGATGCTCAACGCAGCCCCCGCGCTGATCAAGCTCGAGGCCTACCGCTCGGTCCACAGTGTCGTGGCGCGGTTCATCAAGGACCCGCATCTGCGGCAGGCGTTTTCCTTCCACACGCTGCTGGTGGGGGGCAACCCGTTTTCCACCAGCGCGATCTATGCGTTGATCCACGCCCTGGAACGGCGGGGCGGCGTCTGGTTCGCCAAGGGGGGGACCAACCAGCTGGTCGCAGGCATGGTCGCCCTGTTCGAGCGCTTGGGCGGCCAGCTGATGCTGAACGCCAAGGTCGCCCGGATCGAGACGGAGGGCGCACGTTCCACTGGCGTCACGCTGGTGGACGGGCGGCAACTGGCGGCCGACATGGTGGCCAGCAACGGCGACGTGATGCACAACTATCGCGACCTTCTGGGCCATACCCGACGGGGACGCACCAAGGCCGCGATCCTGGGCAAGCAGCGCTGGTCCATGTCGCTCTTCGTGCTGCATTTCGGCCTGTCCGAGATGCCGGAAGGCTTGGCCCATCACAGCGTCCTGTTCGGCCCGCGCTACAAGGAACTGGTGAACGAGATCTTCCGGGGGCCCCGGCTGCCCGACGATTTCTCGTTGTACCTGCATTCGCCCTGCGTCACCGATCCCAGCCTGGCGCCACCCGGCATGTCCACGCATTACGTGCTGGCCCCGGTGCCGCACCTGGGGCGCGCCGACGTGGACTGGGCCGCCGAGGCCCCGGCCTATGCCGACAGGATCCTGGCCAGCCTGGAGGAGCGCCTGATCCCGAACCTGCGCCGCAACCTGACGGTGCAGCGCATCTTCAGTCCCGGCGACTTCAAGACGGAACTGTCGGCGCATCACGGCAGCGCCTTTTCGATCGAGCCGATCCTGGCACAATCGGCCTGGTTCCGCCCCCATAACCGCGACCGCAGCATCCGCAACTTCTATATCGTCGGCGCGGGCACGCATCCGGGAGCGGGCATTCCCGGCGTCGTCGGATCGGCCAAGGCCACCGCCCAGGTGATGCTGTCGGACCTAGCCCGCGCATGAGCGATCTTGTCGCCACATCGCAGCAGGCGATCACGAACGGCTCGCAAAGCTTTGCCGCCGCCGCCCGGCTGATGCCACCGGGCATCCGCGAGGATACGGTCATGCTTTATGCCTGGTGCCGCCATGCCGATGACCTGATCGACGGCCAGGTGCTGGGCGACCGTCCGGAGGTGACGACGGACCCGCAGGCGCGGCTGCAGGCGTTGCGCGCGCAGACGCTGTCGGCGCTGCGGGACGATGCGCCCGTCACGCCGCCCTTTGCCGCGCTGCGTGCCGTCGCGCGGCGGCACGACTTTCCCGATCGCTGGCCGCTGGACCTGATCGAGGGCTTTGCGATGGACGTGGACCGGCGCGAGTATCGCAGCCTGGAGGACGTGCTGGAATATTCCTATCATGTCGCGGGCGTGGTGGGCGTGATGATGGCGCGCATCATGGGCGTGCGCGAGACGCATGTGCTGGACCGGGCCTGCGATTTGGGGCTGGCCTTCCAGCTGACCAACATCGCCCGCGACGTGATGGACGATGCCGCGATCGGGCGCTGCTATCTGCCGGGCGACTGGCTGGCGCAGGCTGGCGCACAGGTTCAGGGCGAAGTTCCGTCGCCGGAACTTTACGGCGTCGTCCTGAGGCTGCTGGATGCGGCAGAGCCTTATTATGCCTCGGCACGCGTTGGGCTTGGCGCGCTGCCGCCCCGCTGTGCCTGGTCGATCGCGGCGGCGTTGCGCATTTATCATGCCATCGGCACCCGCATCCGCAGGGGCGGCCCCCCCGCGTATCGGCAGCGCATCAGCACGACCAGGTTGGCCAAGCTGGGCCTGCTGGCGCGCGGAGGCGTCGATCTTGGCCTGTCGCGGCTGCCCCGGCAGACAGGTCCCCGATCGGATCTTTGGACTCGTCCGCACGGCGCCTGAAGGTCAGGCGCTGGTCTTGACCCCATAGGGCAGGACACGCTCCAGCAGGGCGGCAATCTCGGGTGCGCGCAGGCGGCGGCTGCGCAGCATGTGGTCAAGTTGCGCGCGGCTGGTCCGGTAATGGTGCGACGCGTGCTGCATGTCGGCCACGGCCAGCATCCCGCGTCTGGGTCCATTTGCCGCCGCATCGCGGCCGCTGTCCTTGCCGGTGCTGGCCCGGTCGCTGATGACGTCCAGCAGGTCGTCATAGCACTGGAACACCCGGCCCAGCTGTCGGCCAAAGGCGATCATCTCGACCTTGTCCTCTTCGTTGAACCCCTTGATGACCGACAGCATCTCCAGTCCGGCGACGAACAGGACACCCGTCTTGAGGTCCTGTTCACGCTCAATCCCCTCGCGGTCCTTGTCGGCGTGAAGGTCCAGGTCCTGGCCGGCGCACAGCCCGCTTGGCCCCAGGGCCCGGCCCAGGATCGCAACCAGTCCTGCCCGGGTCTGGGCATCGGCGCCGCGTGCCGAGGCAAGGATCGTCATCGCCTCGGTGATCAGGGCAATTCCGGCCAGAAGGGCGCGGCTTTCGCCGTGGGCCACATGCGTCGCGGGCTGGCCGCGACGCAGTCTGGCATCGTCCATGCAGGGCATGTCGTCAAAGATCAGAGAGGCTGCGTGCACCATCTCGATGGCGGCGGCGGCATCGACGATGGTGTCGCAGACCCCACCCGACGCCTGCGCCGCCAGCAGCAGCAGCGTCCCGCGGAACCGCTTGCCCGACGACAGCGCAGCGTGCTGCATTGCGTCGCCCAAGGGGGACGAGATGCGCCCGAAACCCTGGGCCAGCTCGTTCAGGCGAGTGTTCAGCAATTCACGATGTGTAGGATCGACGTCTCGTCTCATCATGGCCTTCGTTTGTTGGTTCGCGCGGGGCGAGTTGGCGCGGTCGGCCGCAACCTCGACAGCTGTCGTCTTTGCGCCATCGTGGAACGGTTCGATCGGAATTGCGAGGCCTTTCTGCGACCCCCTCGGACCAACTCGTGACACCGCAACGTCACGCGGCGCAGGCACGCCAGTTCGGATGGCTCGCCCTTTCCACTGTTGAAGGGGCAAAGTTTTTCACCTGTGCGCGCGGTCAGGGGAACGTCACCGGCCATGACCTGATGCGGCCATCTGACGCATCAGCCGCTGATCGGCAGGAGGTGGACAGGACATGCGACGCATCTGAGCGGGTCGAATTGTAAAGCTTAAAAACTCTGGCATCAGACCAAAGTTTTGTCGCCTGCGCGACATACGGGGCCTGTAAGCCGATTACACAGGACTTACGGCTCGAGGGCATGTTTCTTGGTTCTGATTTGCCGGTTGTTCCGCCCTCGGGCCGCAGTCACTGGCCACACCGATGCGAAGGTCGTCATGACCTGCCACAAAGACGGTGCTATAGCTGGACCAGAACGACCGATAGGCCGAATCATGATGCTTGGGGACGATTGCGACCAGGGCTTGGGCCGAAGGTGCGATCGTGCGCGTGCCTCGGATTGGCTTGATGCCGTGATGGCGTCTTGTCCGGCCCTCTTTCGGGGCACCAGCCGCGCGGTCATGGCCCGGCTTCTGGAGGAAGCGCCCGTTCTTCATATACGGCGTCCCCGAGAGATCCTGCGGCAAGGAGAGGCTGCGTCCCACCTGTATCTGATCGTGCGGGGACGGATCGAGGTCAGCTTTCTTGACGTGAACGGCAACCGTGTTCTGGCACATCTGGCAGGGCCCGGAGAGGTTCTGGGGGAGGTGGAGCAGTTTTCCGGGCTATTCTGCGCGGCCACCTGCAAGACCCTGCCCGGCGTCATGGTCGTACAGCTGGATGCGGCGACGATCCTGCGCCACATGCCGGCGGACCTGTTGCTGCGCAATCTGGCCGCCATCTTCCACGACAGGCTGACCCGCGACAACCAGCAGCACTCGGTCGCCATGTTCTATGGTGCCGAAGATCGCATCCGCATCCACCTCCTGACGATGACCAGCCCCGACATTCCCGAGGTGCGGATCAGCCAGACCGATCTGGCGGGTTTTGCCGGATGCTCGCGCCAGACGGTCAACCGGACGCTGTCGCAGCTGCGTGCTGCCGGCATTATCACGATGTCCCGCGGCACCATGCGCATCCTGGACCGCGCCCGGCTCGAGGGCGACACGTCCTGCGGCGAACAGGTCGTTCTGAACGGCCGGCCGCGGGTGGCTCGGGAAGCGGCCCGCCCGGTCATCTGAAACCTCATGCCGAAAGCGTGACCCAAGCACGGGTCCTGGGGGGATGAGAAATGGCGCGGATTCGGCTTATCTGCCTGCCGACCCATTCCTGATGCCGGAGCGTGCATGGCCGAGCCTCTTTCCCCCACCGACCGCGCAGGCGACCGCTATGCCCGAGAGCTGGAGCGTCACCTGGACTGGCTGGACAGCTTTACCTCGACTGCCCTTGGCGTGCTCTCGGCGGCGTCGGGCATTTATACCTATCTGGGGGTGCGGACCCTGCTGGATGAACCCGGCCTCTGGACCACCTTTGCGGCCCTGGCCTATTCCATTGCCGTATCGGTGGGGATCTTTGTCTTCTGGTCCTATCTTCTGCGCCTGCTGCCTGCAGTGCGGTCCGCCGCCTCGCGGGTGGGGCTGCTCCTGACCATGGCGCTTGGCTCGGTCGCGATCGTGGCGATGTCGTCCTGGCTGAACGCGGCCGCGCTGGCCGGCGGCGCGGCGGTCGAGACCCACATGGCCACCACGGTGCAGCATTATCAAACCTCGCTGGAGCGGGCGCATTCCAACGCGGTGGCGGGGCAGTCACTTGCCCGCGATGTCGCACGGGTGCGCCAAAGCTTCCAGGATCTGTCCGAACAGGAGGCAGGGGGCACCTTGTCAGGGTTTTCGGGTCGTGGCGCGGTCTTTCGGGTCCTGACGCAGAAGGGCACCGAACTGCAGGCGTTGGAGGGCCAGCTGACCGAGATCGAAGGGCCGATCGAGGAAACCTTTGCCCAGGGCAACACCATCCTGTCGCGAATGCGCGGCACCTCGGTCGAGCCGGGCGCGCTCGAGGATCGGACGGTGCGTTTCTCCGAGGATGCCGTTCAGCTGGCGGGGTTGATCACCCAGCTGCGCCAGCTGAACCCCGCGCCCTTGGTGAGCCGGGCGGCGCAGGACCTGTCGGATGCGGTTGTCCTGCCTGAACTGGACGGCGCCACCGCCGCCACCCGCGCCGGCCAGTCCAGCACCATCAACTCGGTCCTGACCCTGGTCGAGCAGCGTGCCCAGACCCTTGCCACGGCCGCTGCCGAGGTCATGTCGCTGCCTGCGCCGGACGAGGCGCTCTACACGCCGATGTCGGCCGCCGATGCGGTGATCGCCTATGCCGGCAATTTCGTCCCGGCTTGGGCGGGGGCGATCTCCATCGACCTGCTGCCGGCGGTTCTGGTCTTTATCATCATGGTCGTGCAGGCGGCGATCCGTATGGGCCGGGGCGAGGGGCACGGCGACGACCGCATGACGGTGGGCGAACTGCGCGCAGCCCTTGCCGCTTCGGACCTGTTGCGCCAGGTCGAGGCGCTGAACGCCCCCGTGCCGCAAGCCGCCCGGCCCGTCGAACCGGTCCCGGAGCCGGTGCACGACGGCCGCGTTGCCTCGCCACGAAACGGCGGAGGCGCGTGAGTGATGGGGCTGCTGTCCTCCCCGCAAAAGGCCATCCGTGCGGTGCTGGCGTCGCAGGTGCTGCTGGCAGGCGCAATCGTCGGGTTGGACCTGATGCGCAGCCCGGGCGCGGCGGCGCCGGGATTGTTCGCGCCGCCCGCCCAGGGCCCAAGCGTCCGGCCCTATCGCCCGGACCTGCGTGCCCCTGACCCGTCCCAGCCAGGCACCCCGGCGATGCGGCCGATGCCCGAGATGCTGGACTTTGCGACGGCCGAGGATGCCATCCAACTGACCGGCCGGATCGCGGCGGGCGATGCCGACCGCTTTGCAGCATGGCTGGACCGGAACAGGCCGTCGGAAACGCTGGTCCGTCTGGACAGTTCGGGCGGATCGGTGTCGGATGCCGTGGCCATCGGGCGAACGATCCGGTCGGCAGGATACATGACCGAAGTGGCGGACGGCGCCGTCTGCCTGTCGGCCTGCCCCTATATGCTGGCAGGCGGCGCGGCGCGGGTTGTGGCTCAGGGCGGCGTTGTCGGCGTTCATCAGCATTATTTCGGCCAGAACACGATCCTGCCGGCCTTCATGGCGGTTAATGACCTGCAACGCGCGCAGGCCGGTGTCATGGACTATCTGACGCAGATGGGGGTCGATCTGCGGTTGATGACCTACGCGCTGCGCACGCCGCCCGAGGAGATCAACATCCTTGATCCGGCGGTGATGGTGGAGCTGCGCCTGACCACGGCGCCTGAGGGTTGAACGCTTGCGGTTGCGACCTGTAGTTACAGCCAGGACGGACGGGAGGATGGAGACCGCGTGCAGACATTGATCGAGCAACACCTGGGCAATCCGCTGGTGCTGGCGCTGTTGCTGTTCCTTGGCCCCTTTGTCCTGGAAGAGGCCGCGATCCTGGCCGCCGCCGCACTGGCCGCGGCGGGCGAGATGTCCGCGGCGCTGGCGCTTGGCGCGGTTGCGGTGGGGATCGTCGTCAGCGATTGGTCGCTTTACGCGCTTGGGGCGCTGGCCGGGCGCAGCCGCCGCATTCGGGGATGGCTCGACCCGGCGCAACTGGCGCGGGGGCATCGGCTGCTGCACAAGGGCGCGTTTCCGGCGGGACTGCTGGCACGGCTGATCCCGTGGCTGCTGTTTCCGGTCTTTGTCGCCAGCGGCTTTCTGGGTGTGGGCTTCCGGCGCTTTGCGCTGATCAACGGGATGATCGCGCTGGTTTATGTCGTGGTGCTGTTCCTGGGCGCACTTGGGCTGAATATCGTCTTGCTGGACTGGCTGGGCAACTGGGCCTGGGCAGTGGCGGGGCTGCTGCTTCTGGCGGTGATCCTGGGCGGGCGCTGGATCGCGCGGCGTTATTTTCCGGCCGAGGACGCGTCCGCCGAATGACCCGGCGGCGTTGCGATCAGGCAGTCCAGCGCCTTGGCCAGCAACTCGTGATGGGTCCAAGGCAGAAAATGGTCGGCCCCTTCGATCATGATGCTGCGCGGCGCGGCCTCGGAGGGCAGATGCGCGCGCAGATAGTCGGCATTGGCCGCGGGCACCAGCGAGTCGGCCTGTCCCTGCACGATCGTAACGGGCATGCTCAGCCGGGCCAGATCGGGCCCAAGACGCTGGAGATCCTCGCGTAGCGCCATCAGTTCCGCATTGGAGGTTGCCAGCTCCGCGGGCAGCAGCTGCGCAAAGAAATCCAGCGCGGCGACCTGCTGCAAAGGATGCGTTTCCTCCAGCGCGGGATCGGCGGCGGCCCCGATCAGCAGGATGCCCGCCACGCGGTCAGGATGGTCGGCCGCCAGGCGCAGCGCCACAGGACCGCCATAGGAATAGCCGACCAGGATCGCGTTCGATCTGTCGGCCTGGCCCAGCAGCGGCAGGACCGCGCGCGCCTGTTCCTCCAGATCGGTCAGGGGCTGGTTGCCGCTGTCGCCATAGCCCGGGCGATCGGGCGCCAGGTAAAGGCGTCCCGCCGGGACATCGGTCAGGAACCGCGCCCATTCCTCTCCCAGGCCGGGACTGCCGTGCAGAAAGATCACCCTCTGTCCGTCACGCTGCCCCCCGGCCAGGACCGAAAGATCCTCACCGCCGGCCGCGCCCGGAACCCGGACGCGGCGCAGCGCCGCCGGGGACAGGTCGTCCAGTTCAAGTCCAAGGCCGGTGATGGCCGTCAGTTGCTCGCGCAGGGGCTGAAGCGGTTCCAGCACGAATGTCAGGGCATTCGCAGCCAGCGAGGTTTCCTCGGCCGGGATCTGGATGACCTGGTCGGGCAGGGGGCAATGGGGCAAGTCCGCAATCATCAGGGCGCTTTCGCAGCAGAACGCGCCGAGAGGGCGCGCATCCTCAATGTCGGCAAGTGCGAGGGCCGTGGCAAGGGGCCGGTCACGAACTCGGCGGATAGATGCGCCTCAGCGCCTCTTGCTGCCGTTGCAGGCGGATCATGCCCAAGAGCCCAACGGGCCGGACCCCCTGCCTGCGCATCCGGGCGCCGATTGCGAACAGCGTCCGGTACTGTTGCCACAGGGTGCGATAGGCGTTGCCAAGGCGCGCGTCTCCTGCCCAGATGTGCAACATCTCGGCGCCTGCGCCGTTCAGCTCGACCACGCAAAAGCCCTTGCCCCGGCGCAGCTCGTCCAGGCTGGCAAAGCGGATGTCGAATCGCCCGAAATGGAACTGGGGGATCTCGCGCGAGATGTCGTCGATGACCTGCTCCAACTCGGGCGTCACCTCGGACAGCACATCACGATAAACGGCGCCCAGCCTGGCGCTGCGCGCATTGGTCAGCATGTGGAAGGCGTCCTCGGGCAGCACCTCGTGCCAGCTTTTGGGATGCCGGTCACGATAAATGTCGGCATTGGCGCGCAGGATGCCGTCGGCCTGCACCAGCTGGCCCACCGTCCGTCGGCCGTCACCGATCACGTGCGGCGGATGGACAACCGCCATGGACACGATCCGCCCCCGCGCCTCGTCGGGACGGCGGATGTAGAAGACGCCTGCCTCTCCCGGCAGATCGACCAGCGCTTGCAGCAGGATGCGCGATCCCTGGGGCTGGACGGCCAGATAATCGGACAGCTCGGCGTGGGTTTTCAGCACCCGCACCCCCCAGCCCTGGTATCCTCGATCAGGCTTGCCGACGACCGGAAACTCGACTCGGGCCTCCGCCATGGCCGCCAGAGCGGCCGCCGTGCTGTCCCGGCCCGCGACGCAGTCCAGCACCGCAAAACGCGCCAGGTGGCGCCGTCCGGTCGGGCCGAACAGGTCCAGCGCCTGCGACTTGCTTTCCCCCCACAGGCCTCCGGCCTCCATCGCGGGGTTGGCGGCGGTCGGCAGCGTAACGCTGCCGTGACGCAGCGACAGCGTCAGCCACATTAGCGTCGGCAGGACATAGAACAGCCGTTCGGGGATGCGCCGCTTGAACCGCGGATAGCGGGGCCCGGCAGGCGGGCGCAGCGGCATGACGGGCGCGGGGACGGGGCGGGGATGCGGGATATAGGTCAAAAGCTGGGGCGTCTTTGGGTCCGGTCGTGCAAAGGGGCGGCACAAGGGCAGGTCATGTCGCAATGCGCCGTGCGAAGGGCGACCATGCCCGCTTTCGCGGGCAAGGTCCAGATTCGCGGGAAGGTTGCAAAACGTTTGCCGTCAGCCGGCATGTTCGGGACGCCATTGGCCGCAAGGGCGATAGCGGGCCGAGACGCGACCATTCTCCAGCGCCAGCAGGTGCAGCCAGCCGTTGTCAAAGAGGGCGCGTACCCCGGGATGGCGATCCAGGACGGCCGACATGGCATCTGTCGGCGCGTCGATCAGGACGGACAGGCGCAGGGCCTCGTGGACGGGCCGCGTGCCGTCATGCACGGCCTGCCAGGGCAGGCCCGGGCGCAGACGACCGCCGTTCCCTTCGACGACCCCGATGCCGCCGGTCACGTTGTGGATCAGCTTGTTGCCGCCACCAAACACCTGCTGCGCCACTGTCGAGCCGTAGTATTGCAGGCTGATCCAGCTTGCCACCACGACCGGGGCGGTCAGGATCAGTTCCAGCGTGGTGAAGTCAGGGTCCTGCGCCCGGTCGTACCCGTGCAGGAACACGCGCCCGCCCAGGTCAAGGCCCCGCGTGACCGCCCGCGGTGCGGCGACAAAGGCCGCGCAGCCGGCCAGACCCCATTCCGGCCGCGTCTCGGCCCAGTTCGCGGCCCGTGCGGCAACGGTGTCGGCACGCGCACCGGGCAGCCGGGGGGCGCGTTCGGCCCGTGCGCGCGCGCCCGCCTGCGCCAGCCAGTCGCGGGCCCGTGCCAGGTCTGCAGCATGGTCGGGCGCGGTCTGCTCCTGGTACAGCGTCACCGCGTCGGTTGTCGTGTCGTGCAGCCCGGCCACGAACAGCGTATCATCGGGCAGGACGATCCCCTGGGCGACCAGCAGGCCACGAACCTCGGGGTCGTTCAGCAGACCGGCCAGCACGCGGGCCGAGACCTCGCCCGTGCGACCCCCGCAGGCGCCGCAGTGATAGGCGCTTTCGTGCGGGTTGTTCGTGACCTGCGCGCCGTGGCCGACCAGCAGAACCAGCCGCGCGTGATTGTGCAAAAG
>VGDE01000112.1 GCA_016869875.1 Alphaproteobacteria bacterium | reverse complement strand
CCGTCCGCCAGAAGCCGTTTTCCTTGGCATAGGCTTCGACCAGGGCGATGCGGTCCTCTTCGCGGCCGGTCTGGCGCAGATAGCGCAGGGTTTCGTCATCGATCGGGAAGAAGCCGCAGGTCGCGCCATATTCCGGCGCCATGTTGGCGATCGTCGCGCGGTCGGCCAGCGGCATGTTGTCCAGGCCTTCGCCATAGAACTCGACGAACTTGCCCACGACGCCATGCTTGCGCAGCATCTGCACGACCTTCAGCACCAGGTCGGTGGCAGTCACGCCCTCGGTCAGCGCGCCGGTGATCTTGAAGCCCACGACCTCCGGGATCAGCATCGAGATCGGCTGGCCCAGCATCGCGGCCTCGGCCTCGATCCCGCCCACGCCCCAGCCCAGCACGGCCAGGCCGTTGACCATGGTCGTGTGGCTGTCGGTGCCGACCAGCGTGTCGGGATAGGCGACGGTCTTGCCCGACTGGTCGGTGTCGGTCCAGACGGTCTGGGCCAGGTATTCCAGGTTCACCTGGTGGCAGATGCCGGTGCCGGGCGGCACCACGCGGAAGTTGTTGAACGCCTTCTGACCCCATTTCAGGAACGTGTAACGCTCCATGTTGCGCTCGTATTCCAGTTCGACATTGCGCTGGAAGGCGCGGGGGGTGCCGAACTCGTCGATCATGACGGAATGGTCGATGACCAGATCCACCGGGTTCAGCGGGTTGATCTTTTGCGGATCGCCGCCCAGCGCCTTGATGCCGTCGCGCATCGCGGCCAGGTCGACCACGGCGGGAACGCCGGTAAAGTCCTGCATCAGCACGCGGGCGGGACGATAGGCGATCTCGCGCGGGTTCTTGCCACCCAGCGTCGCCCATTCGGCAAAGGCCTTGATGTCGTCCAGCGACACCGTGTGGCCGCCATCCTCGAAGCGCAGCATGTTTTCCAGCACGACCTTCAGCGCGGCCGGCAATTTCGAGAAGTCGCCAAGTCCTGCCTCGGTGGCGGCGGCGATGGAGTAATAGTCGACCTGCTGACCGCCAGCGCTCAGCGTGCGGCGCGTCTTGGCGGTATCGGTTCCGGTCTGGATGGGCATCAGGGCCTCCCTGTCTGCAACTGTGGATGGGTCGGGCATGCGTTCCCCTGCTTTGCCCCATCGACAGGGCCTTCGCAAGGGAGGCGAAGAAGATTGTATGCAATCGCATACCATACTCCCGAATGTTGCTCAAGGGGCACGATGGTCATGCCGCGACGGGTTGACGAAGCCTTGATTTGGCCTTTCCGGACCGGCACGTCTATCACCGCTCAGGTGAGACATGACGGGAATCGACACATGACCCATCAGGCAGGGCCAAGCCTGCAAGGCGCCGGCCGGATGGCCAGCCCGGGATGGTTCATCATGGCCATGGCGGCCGCATGCATCTTGTGCAGTCCCGCCGCGACCCTGGCCGACGAAGGTCAGGGACGGGGCAGGGGCGGTCAGTCCGAAGCCTCCGGACGATCCGGTGAGGTTCCGGGCAAGTCCGGTGAGGCACCTGGACGGTCCGGTGAGGCTCCGGGCAGGTCGGGCGAGGCGCCGGGCCGATCCGACCAGGCCGCGGGCAGGTCGGGGGACGCACACGGGCATGCCGGCGAGGCCCCCGGTCGAGGCAGGGACACTGCTGGCGAAGGCACGGGGCAAGGCAGCCGGACGCAGAGTCGGGGGCAGCAGGATGCGGCGCCCGAGACCGGCGCTCGTGCAACTGCCGCTCCGGGACGGGCGGGCGGGGAACGAGGCGGGCGCGGCAACGGCGCGTCTCCCGAGGCTCCGCTGATCCTTGCGCCGCATGATCCTGGTCGTTTGACGCCATCCTCCTCGAACCTGGTCGAATCGGGCGGGGTCGAAGGATATTCCGCGCTGGACGAGCCACCGCCCGTGACGGCCACCCTGCCAAGCACGACCCTGCCAGTGGTGGTGGAGCTTTTCACCTCCCAGGGCTGCTCGTCCTGCCCGCCCGCCGACGCCATGCTGGCGATGCTGAGCGGACAGCAGGACGTCCTGCCCTTGTCCTATCACGTCGATTACTGGGACTATCTGGGCTGGGCCGACAGCTTTGCGCGGCCCGAATTCACCGAGCGGCAGACTTTTTACGCCCATGCGGTGGGCGAGCGATCCGTTTACACGCCGCAGATCATCGTGGACGGGCAGGACACGGCGGTCGCACCCGGACCGGCGCAGCTGATGGCCCTGATCGACAGTCGCCGCTATGCGCCCGCGATGATCAACGTGCAGCGCCAGCAGACCGACACGGGCGAGACGATCGAGCTGTTGCCCTTGTCGGAGCTTGGCGGAAGCATCGATATCGTGCTGGTCCGCTATGCGCCCGAGCGGGAGGTCGAGATGCAGGCTGGCGAGAACCGGGGACGGACCGTCCTTTACACCAACATCGTGCTGTCGCTGGAGCAGCTGTCGCGATGGGACGGCAAGGCCCCGCTGCGGCTGCATGTGCGCAACGAACAGGTCGATGACGCGCGTTATCCGCAGGACACGCAGCACGCCATCCTCGTGCAGCAGATGCAGGGCAGGCAACATCTGCCAGGACCGATCCTGGCGGCGATCCACTTGAACTAGGTCACGGAGCGGCCACCGATCTTGTGCGCTTTCCGATCCTTGGGCAAAACACCACCACGACGGCGTCCCGCGAATCCGGCAGGCGCGCCACGTCACCACGAAAGGGCAAGACGCATTGGAAAACACCAGACCCTGGGTCAAGCCCGCGCTCGAGTTCGGGCCGCTGATCCTCTTCTTTGCCGTTTTCATGCTGTATCGCGGTCAGGACGTGCTGTTGTGGGGGCAGAGCTACAGCGGCTTCGTCTTCGCGACGCTGGTGTTCATCCCCGCGCTGGTGCTGACAACGCTGATCCAGTGGCGGATCACCGGCAAGCTGGCCCCCATGCAGGTGGCGACGCTGGTGCTGGTCATCGTCTTTGGCGGCATGTCGGTCTGGCTGAACGACCCGAGGTTCTTCAAGCTCAAGCCCACGATCATCTATCTGCTCTTTGCCGCGATCCTGGGCCTGGCCCTTGTGCTGCGGCGCAACTGGCTGGGCGCGGTCCTGTCCGAAGCCCTGCCCATGGATGCCGAGGGTTGGCGCAAGCTGACCCTGCGCATGGCGCTGTTCTTTGTGATGCTTGCGGTTGCGAACGAACTGATCTGGCGCAACCTGTCGGAAACCACCTGGGTTTATTTCAAGACCTTCGGCCTGCCGGTCCTGTTGTTCGTCTTTCTTCTGGGCAACGCCGGTCTCTACCGTGCTCATGCCTTGCCCGAAAAGGCCGTCGCAGATGACGACAGCACCCGCTGAGGCACCTGCCCCCGCCGACGACAAGAACATCCTCCTTTTGCCGCTGAGCCAGCGCAGGTTGGCCGTTTACCTGATCAACATGGCGGGCGCCGATCAGCGGCTGGCCGCCATGACCGCAAAGCTGGACGCGTTGCAGTTGCCCTTCACGCGGATCGAGGGCGTCGACGGGCGCAAGCTGGTGTTCCCGATCCCCGAATTCGACGAAAGGTCCTATCGGCTGCTGCACGGCCGCAGGACCACGCCGCCCGAGGTGGGCTGTTATCTCAGCCATGTCGCCTGCGCTCGTGCGTTTCTGGAAAGTGACGGCGATCTGGCCCTGATCCTCGAGGATGATGTCAGCTTTCAGCCAGATTTTCTGGCCACCCTGGATCACGCGGCCGCACATGGCGAGCTGTGGAACCTGCTGCGGCTGACATCGGTCAATCGCGGCCGCAAGCATGCCGTGCGTGATCTGGGGCAGGGGCGGCGCCTGGCCCTGGCGCTGACGCGCGAAAAGGGCGCCGGCGCTTATGTCATCGACCGCCGCGCCGCGCATTGGATCGTGACCGATCTGCTGCCCATGCGCCTGGCCTATGATATCGCCTTTGACTTGGAATACCTGGACGGCCTGCGCGCGGCCTTTGTCGATCCGCTGCCCGCCTCGCAGCGGTCCGAGCATCCGACCCAGATCCAGGCCGGGCTGCGCGCCTACAAGCTGGGGCGTTGGCGCTATGCCACGGTGCTGCCCTTCCGCGCATGGCTTGAACTCTCGCGGGTGGCTTGCCGCGGCTGGCGACTGCTGCGGACGCGGGTGGGATCACGCCCGCAACAGTCCCAGGGCGGCAGGGCGGGGCAGCAGGCCTGACCAGCGCGGCTGCGGCCGCTCGGGCAGATGCAGGCGCAATAGCCCCAGCGGCAGCGCCCAAGGATGGCACAGGGCGGTGCGGTACAGGTCGAACAGGCCGGCGCGCAGATAGGGTGTCCAGTGCGACATCAGCCGCGCCCCCCGTTCGGTCGGAAATCCCAGCTCCGCCAGGGCGTCCAGCGTTGCGGCATGATCGATCTGAAGATCGACCCAGTTGGTCCGTGCCTGCGCCAGACCGCAGCCCAGGGCGCGGCGACGCCCCCGTGCCAGCAGCTGCTCCAGGGCAAAGTCGAACGGGTCGTTTTCGCGGGCGGTGACATTCAGGATCTCGGTCGGGGGGCCTGCCGGCTGGTCAAGCGCGGCTGCGGCGGCGTCCTGGAACTCTGCCGCGTTCAGCAGGATCACGCGGCCCACGCTGCCGGTCCGTGCCGCAGCCATCGCCTGCAGGGCAACCCTGCCGCCAAGAGAATGGCCGATCAACCCCACCGGCCGCCCCGACCGTGCCGAAAGCTCCGACACCAGATCGCCCAGCGCGGCGCCCGCCTGGCCCGCGCGGGCATAGGCGCTCCGCAGGCTGCCGCGGGCTTCCCACCCAAATCCGATGGCCAGTCCTTCGCTGCCGCGCGCGCTGAAGCCCAGTGCCTGTGGCCAGGACGGCACGCCGGGCAGGGCCTCGGGCGACAGGATGTGGCGATGAGGATCATGCGGAGCCGAGCGGGGAGAATAACGGTAGCCGTGCAGCATGACGACGATGGGCGCCCCCTGCGGCAGCGCCTCGGCCAGGCGCCAGGTCTCGCAGGGGATCGGTTCACCGGCATTCACCGCAAGCACCGCCATCCCGAAACTCCGTTCCAGCCCCGTCACCCGGGGGCTAGAGCAAGCTTGCAACAGGGTCGTGAAGAATGCGTTAATCCTGCGTGACGCCCTGGAACGCAGCCCGCTAGAACAGCGCCAATTGCGCGGCGCCGTTGTCGGGTTCGGGGTCGCCGTGATCTGCCTTCAACCCGACGCCCTGCTGGTGGATCACCATTTCGTCGGTGGGATAAGGCTCGATCAGGGCGAAGGCCTCGTCTGGATCGGCCGTCAGCCATGCCTCGTAGGCGTCGGGGCGCAGGATGGCCGGCATCCGGTCGGGATGAACCGGTGCCACCAGCGCATTGGGCTGCGTCGTGATCATCGAGCTGACCAGGAGCGAGCGTCTTTCGCCCCCGTACGGACCCGCATAATCCTGCCAGATCCCGGCCAGGGCAAAGGGCGGGCGGGCCTCGTCGCCCCGCAGGCCGAACCAGACATGGGTTGCCGGATTCCGGCCCTTTGCCTCGGAAAAGCTGCTGGCGGGGATCAGGCAGCGGCGGTGCCGAAAGGCGTCCCGCCAGAAGGGCGAGGCCCGCAGCTTGTCGTCGCGGGCGTTGTTCACCGCCTTGGGCTGGATCGGCTGACCGGTGCGGGCCGAAACCTGCGGCAGGACGAACCCCCAGTGGCTGACATCCAGCCGGCGGCCGCCCGAAGGATCCAGGCGCACGATCGGCGCGTCCCCCTTGGGAAAGATCGCGGGCTGCGGCGGGGCGTTGCCCAGGTGGTCCATGTCGGGCTGGACCGAAAACAGGCGGCGCATCGCCTCCGGGGCCGTGGTGAGGGAATAAAGGTTGCACATGCCCCCAGCTTAGCAGCCGATTGCCCGGCCACAAATCGCCTCCGGAAGATGCAGCACGTTTTCGCCATTGAATTTTCCCTGACCAAGCCTCTATGGTGGGACCATGCGCAGGGCGGAACTCAACCTCGAGTTGCCATGCGCCGACAGTTTCGCAGCGAGGCGCCTCTGATCCCGAAAATCGGGCGAGACATGCGCAGCGCGGAAAAACCAGCCCTGTGGCTGCGCCGCCCGATCCGGGATTGCGCACCAAGGTGCCGACAGACAACGGCCCGTCCTGTGTTCCAGGCTCCGGGCCATCGCAGGGAACAGACGCGATGACGCGCGCTTTGGATGGCAGACTTCGGGACAGGCGGGCCACAGGCACCGGCAGTCCGAATGTCTCTGTTGGTGACGCGCCCGTGTCCTTATCAACAAACCGCAGCCGGACCCGGGGGGTGCCACTGGCCCCGCCCGGGCTTTGCCTGCGCGAAAGACATATCAATGGCAAAGAAAATGCTGATCGACGCCACCCATGCCGAGGAAACTCGGGTGGTCGTGGTCGACGGAACCAAGGTCGAAGAATTTGATTTCGAGACCCTGAACAAGCGCCAGATTTCTGGCAACATCTATCTGGCCAAGGTGACGCGGGTCGAGCCTTCGCTGCAGGCCGCCTTTGTGGATTACGGCGGCAATCGGCACGGCTTTCTGGCTTTTGCGGAAATCCATCCCGATTATTACCAGATCCCGGCCGCCGACCGCGAGGCCCTGATGGCCGAGGAGCGCGCTCATGCCGAGGCCCAGGAGGCCGAGGAAGAGCGCGGCAGCCGCCGCCGCAAGCCGGCGCAGGCGGAGCCTGCCGAAGGAGGCGACGAGACAACGGCCGAGGACGAGGGTCACGAGGATCGCGACGCTTCCGACAAGGACGACGAGATCGAATCGGTGGCCGAGGAGGACATGGCCGAAGAGGTCCGCGCTCCTCGCAAGCCGCGCGCGCGCCGCTACAAGATTCAGGAAGTGATCAAGGTCCGGCAGATCATGCTGGTCCAGGTGGTCAAGGAAGAGCGTGGCAACAAGGGCGCCGCGCTGACCACCTATCTGTCGCTGCCCGGCCGTTACTGCGTCCTGATGCCCAACACCGCCCGCGGCGGCGGGATCAGCCGCAAGATCACCAACGCCGCCGACCGCAAGAAGCTCAAGGACATCGCGAACGAACTGGATGTCCCGCGTGGCGCGGGCCTGATCATCCGCACCGCCGGCAGTCAGCGCACCCGGACCGAGATCCGGCGCGACTATGAATACCTGCTGCGCTTGTGGGAACAGATCCGCGATCTGACCTTCAAGTCGATCGCGCCCGCACCGATCTACGAGGAAGGCGACCTGATCAAGCGCAACATCCGCGACCTGTACAGCAAGGACATCGACGAGGTCCTGGTGGAGGGCGAGCGCGGCTATCGCGCGGCCAAGGACTTCATGAAGATGATCATGCCGGCCCATGCGGGCAGCGTGAAGCACTATCAGGACCAGATGCCGCTGTTCGCGCGCTTCCAGGTGGAAAGCTATCTGGCCGGCATGTTCAACCCGGTCGTGCAGCTGAAGTCGGGCGGCTACATCGTCATCG
This sequence comes from Alphaproteobacteria bacterium, assembly GCA_016869875.1. GTDB lineage: Bacteria > Pseudomonadota > Alphaproteobacteria > Rhodobacterales > Rhodobacteraceae > Paracoccus. The sequence goes on along the minus strand of VGDE01000112.1, from coordinate 3,068 downwards.
GCGTGACCGAGGCTCTGGTGGCCATCGACGTGAACTCGGGCCGGGCCACCAAGGAAGGCTCGATCGAGGAAACCGCGCTCAAGACCAACCTCGAGGCCGCCGACGAGGTGGCCCGGCAGCTGCGCCTGCGCGACCTGGCCGGCCTGATCGTGATCGACTTCATCGACATGGACGAGCGCAAGAACAACGCCGCCGTCGAGAAGCGCATCAAGGACAAGCTGAAGTCCGACCGGGCGCGCATCCAGATCGGCCGCATCTCGGGCTTTGGCCTGATGGAGATGTCGCGCCAGCGCCTGCGTCCCGGCATGCTCGAATCGACCACCCAGCCTTGCGCGCATTGCCACGGCACCGGCCTGATCCGCAGCGACGACAGCCTGGCGCTGACCATCCTGCGGGCCATCGAGGACGAAGGCACCCGCAAGCGGTCCCGCGAGGTTCTGGTCAAGGCGCCGGTGGCGGTCGCCAACTTCCTGATGAATGCCAAGCGCGAGCACGTGGCGGGCATCGAAGCGCGGTATGGCATGTCGGTGCGGGTCGAGGCCGACCCGGCGCTGGTGTCGCCCGACTTCGCGATTGAAAAGTTCAAGACCGCGACCCGCGTCGTTCCCGAACCCTCGCAGGTGCCACTTGGCGTCAATGCCGACCTGATGGCCCGCATCGACGACGAGGACGACGGCTTGGAGGAGGTCGAGATCGAGGTCGAAGTCGAGGCCGTTGACTTGGAAGACATTGCGGAACCGACAGGCGAGCCTGCGGCAGAGGCCGAACGTCCGGCGTCCGCGGATGACAGCGAAGGCAGCCGGTCCCGCCGCCGTCGTCGCCGGCGCCGGCGCAAGCCCGAGGATCGTTCCGAGGACGCAATGGCCGATGGCGACAGTGACGGCGAAGGCGATGCAGAGGGCCAGGAAGAGATCGATGCCCCGGCCGCCGAGGTTCCGGCCGGCCGGTCGCGGTCGCGCACGCGCGCTCGTTCACGCAAGCCTGTCGAGGTCGAGGCGCTGCCCGAGGTCGTCGATTTTGCCGAGATGCCCGAGGATGGACGGGCTGACGCCCTGCCGGGGCTGAATGCTTCCCGGGCGCCAGACGCACCCGTTTCGGAAACCGCCTTCGCAGGCGACGTTCCGACCGCCGAAGCGGCTGACCCGGACGAGGTCCCGGCCGAAGCCATTGCAGAGGCGCTGGTCGAGACCGGTGCCGAACCGGTCGCGCCCCTGGCACCGCAACCCGAAGCCGAGCCGCAGTCCGCTGCCGTAGTCGAAGCCGCGCAACCCGCCCAAGCGGAGCCTGCCCCGGAGACGGCATCGCAACCGGCACCCGAGGCTGCCAACCGTCCCGAACCGGCCATGGCCGAGGACAGCGTCCAGCCCAAGCGCCGGGGCTGGTGGTCCGGCCGCTGAGGCCGAGCCTCCGGAATGTGATCAAGGGCGCGGTGGGGACACCGCGCCCTTCTTCTGTCCCACGAAGGCGTGACGCTTTGGCCCCTGTCCTTTGCGGGGCAGGCGGATATGGTGGCGGCCATGTTGGGAATCGAGCTTGCCACCGCCGCCTTTCTGCCTGCTGCCTTTGTGGCACTGCTGGCGGGAGTCCTGTCCTTTCTGTCTCCTTGCGTGCTGCCGATCGTGCCGCCCTATCTGGCCTACATGACCGGAGTGGGGGTCAACGGGCTGAAGGCGCGGGAACGCAGCGCAGTCCTGCCGGCACTTTTCTTTGTCATGGGCCTGTCGACCGTGTTCCTGGTCATGGGCGTCGCGGCCTCAGCCTTCGGACGGGCCTTTCTGCAGTACCAGGACATCCTGGCGCGCATCGCCGGGATCATGGTCGTGGTCATGGGCCTGCATTTCCTGCACGTGATCCGCATCCCCATCCTTGACCATGAGGCGCGGATGGAGGCGGGGCGCCAGGACGGGGGCGCGTTCGGGGCCTATGTCCTTGGTCTGGCCTTTGCCTTTGGCTGGACACCCTGCATTGGTCCGCAACTGGGCATGATCCTGTCGCTTGCCGCGACTGGAGGAGAGCTGTCGCGGGGAACGGCGCTGCTGGCGATCTATGCCCTGGGTCTTGGAATCCCCTTTCTTCTGGCTGCCATCTTTATCAACCGCGCGATCGGCCTGATGAACCGCATCAAGCCCTGGCTGGGGACGATCGAGCGGGTGATGGGCGCGCTGCTGGTCGTGGTGGGGATCATGCTGCTGACCGGCGCCTTTTCCACCTTCAGCTTCTGGTTATTGGAAACCTTTCCGGCCCTTGCCACTCTGGGCTGACTGGCGCGGTTCCGGATTTCAAGCCAGCATGGCCTGACCCGACAAGGAAAGGCCGCCATGAAACCCGACCGCCCCGACCATTCCGCGCCTTTGGACGCCGCCGAACGACAGGCCGTCCTGCCCGTCATCTGCTATCCCGTGGACAGCCTGCCGCGCCCCGACCTGCAGGCGCTGCGTGCGGCGCGTGTCGGCTGGACGCTAACAGATCGCGTTCTGGTCCCGCCCCGTGATGCCCGCTGCTTTGTGGTACCGGCTGGGCACTTCTTTCGCATCACCAGCATCGATGGACCGCAGGTGGGTGACCTGAACCTGTGGTCGCACGACCTGTCCGAACGGTTCTATTCCGGCAAGACCCGCGCCCTGCACGGCACGCACCTGTCCTCGGGCGACCGGCTGTGGTCGAACTTTCCGACGCTGCGCCCGCTGGCGACCATTACCGACGATACTCTGGACTGGTACGGGTTCGACAGCTTTGGCGGCGGGGTCCATGACGTCATCGGCACACGGTGCGATCCTTACACGCACAACCTGCTGTCCGACGGCGGGCAGTACCACCATTGCTGCCATTCCAACCTGACGCGCGCGCTGGCCAGGTTCCGCGGCCTGCCGCTGCACGAGGCCGAGTCGCATGTCCATGACGTGCTGAACGTCTTCATGTGCACGGGCTTTGCCCGTGACACGGGCCAGTATTTCATGAAGGCCAGCCCCGTGCGGCCCGGCGACTATCTTGAGTTCCTGGCCGACACCGATCTACTGGGGGGCCTGTCTGCCTGTCCCGGCGGTGATTGCGGAGGGGAGCATTCGTCG
>VGDE01000111.1 GCA_016869875.1 Alphaproteobacteria bacterium | reverse complement strand
TGCGGGCCTCGTCCTCGGTGATCGACATGACGTTTCCTTTCGTTCGGCGCGGGTCTACAACCGGGCGCGAAAGGCTGCAAGCCGCACGACCACAAGGAGGCGCCATGCAGCCCGCCCTGTCGATCCTGCCCGTTATCGCGCTGGTCCTTCTGGGGCATCTGGCACGGCGCAGCGGCGTGATCGCCGCCGCCAGCTGGCCCGGGATCGAGCAGCTGGGCTATCGCGTCCTGTTTCCGGCAATCCTGCTGACGTCGATCTATCGGTCGGACCTGTCGATCGGCCGACTGGGACCTTATCTGGCGGCCCTGGCGCTGGCCTTCGCGGGGGTGGGCCTTCTGGCCTTGATGCTGCGGCGGCCACTGCGTCTGGACGGGCCACGCAGCAGCTCGCTGTTTCAGGCGGCGCTGCGCTTCAACTCGCTGCTGATCCTGGCGGTGGCGGCGCAGGCCCTGCCGCCGGGGGCATTGGGCGATCTGGCCGTGGCCTTTGCCTTTCTGATCCCGGCCTTCAACATCTCCGCGATCGTCGCGCTTACCCTGATGCCGCCCGAAATTGCCGCGCCCGGGCCACGCGCAATGCAGCGCATCGCCTCCGAGGTGCTGCGAAACCCGATGGTGCTGTCTTGCGTGGCGGGGCTGGCGCTCAGCCTGTCGGGCCTGTCGCTGCCGCAGGCGATTCTGGCGCCCTTGGACTGGCTGGGGCAGGGCGCCCTGGCGGTGGGCCTGCTGGCGGTGGGCGCGGGCATCGAGCCGCGCCGCCTGTGGCAGGTCGATCCCGCCATGTGGCTGGGTGTGGTCCTGCGGCTGGCAATTTGTCCTGCCATCTTCCTGGGGATCGCCCTGGTGCTGGGGTTGCCTGCGGGGCAGGTCGCGTCCGGGCTGTTGGCAACGGCTGCCCCCGGCGCCCCGGTCGGCTATATCCTGGCACGCCAGATGGGGGGAAACGCCGACTTTTATGCCGCGATCTTCACGTGGCAGACGATCGCAGCGGCGATTAGCTTGCCCTTGTGGCTTGTTTCCACGGCATTTCTTGGATGATCCGGGCCAGCCGCAACTTTTTTGCCAAAAGGTGAGAATTTCCGCTTGCACGCTTCAACGGCTTTGCCTAAACACCGCCTCACGCCGCCGGGGAACACTGGCAGCGACAGAAAGTGGCCCGTTCGTCTATCGGTTAGGACGTCAGGTTTTCAACCTGAAAAGAGGGGTTCGACTCCCCTACGGGCTGCCACTACTACGCAAAAACACTGCAAATGCCGAGCCAAGTGGCCGAAATCGTGTCATTTGATTATCGTGATACAACATTCCTGCCTTGTTCTCTGCTCACCCGGTGCCGCATCTGAACTGCCTTCGTATAGTGTTGGACCTCCGACAGCGACGTGGGTCCGCCCCATGACATGACCGCATGGGATGTGCCGCCAGCTTGCGCGATTTCGCCGAGTCGCGCCTTACGCAGCCCGTGGACCGTCCCGTCCGTCAGGTCCGCCGACCGCGCTGCATCCGCGATCAGGTTGCCCAGCCCCTGGACGCTGCGTGGCTAGTCCGCAACTGACAGGAATGTCGTTTCCGTGCCGGTGATGGCCCGGTTGACGGCTTCCGCTCATTCTCCCATCCCTCTGCGAACTCAGGCAGTGGGTTCGACCACGGCATAAAGGCCCGCCCAGCGGTTTTGGCCTGCACGGATGTCAGGATGCCGTCGGGGCCAATGTTCTTCGGCCCGATCATCACGACATCGTTCGTGGTGCGGGGCGGTGCAGTAAAGCAGCTTGAACGCGGCCCGCGCAGGGGCGCCGACCGGCCACCGCGCCCCGAATGTGGCGGGCTCGTCGCTGTCCCATGCCGTGAAGCCGATCACCCGCACCGCGCGGCGCTTTCCCGTCAGGGCCGGGTTCGGCTCGACCTTGGCAAGGGTCAGCAGTGCCCGCCAGATCTTGAGCGGATCATTGGCGAGGTTGGGGTCGGTCTTGCCGAGATCCAGTTCGATATGCTTCGCTGTCATGGCGCGTTCCTCGCGGAAGCGTTTAAGCTCGGCTTCCAACTTCTCACGCAGATCGTCGTAGCTTCTAGCTGCATGGCCAGCATCATCGCCTCGGGATTTCGACCCCTCTCGCAATTCCTCATTGATGGCTCGCGGCCATGTCGCCCATTCATTTGCCATCGGCCGCCCCTCCCTGCGCGTCACGGAGGGCGGCGCGCTTTTCATCCACCAAGCTTCGGATCGTAGAGCAATCGCCTCGTCCGCATGAAGGGCGGGGCGAAAACGGCCGGTATCATATCGAGAGCGCGGCCGGACGCGCCGTGTTCTCCGCCCACAAGAACGATGCCGACCAGAGCATTTCCAGCGCGTCCGCCACGCAACTGACCTGGCCGACGACATCCGTGAACGGCGGCAACTACTTTTCCGGCTCGGCATGGACCCCTCCTGCCGGCCGGCCGCAATGGTGACCGGAACGGTCGCCGGACAAGCAAACCGCATCCAGATCCGTCGCAATGAAACGATCATCCGCCAGGAACTGGTCCGTTCGCAGGACGGGGCCTTCACGCTGAGCGTGGCCGCAATGATGACGGCCAACAGCGAGGACGTGACCACTGTTCACGTCGAGCTGTAGCGGAACAAAGACAATTTCCGGGCTGCCATCGAGCACCTGGTTCGAAGGAGCGCCAGTCTAAGAGCCCCTAACAAAGCTTTCTGATCTGGTTGAGGCAGATGAGGCGCAGCCGAGGATCACGAAAGCCTCGTGGATGTCGGTGCGCCGCTCGTCGCGGATAGTGAGGCGGCGAAAGCGGTTGAGCCATGCCAGCGTTCGCTCGGCCACCCATCGATGTCGGCCCAGCCTTTCGCTGCTGTCCATGCCTCGCCGGGCGATGCGGGGCGAGACCCTGCGTTACCGGCATTCGCTCCGGCAGCGGTGATGGTCGTAGGCCTTGTCGGCGTGACGCTTGTCGGGCCGCTTGCGAGGGCGGCCACGGCCGTGGCGCACACCTGGCACGGCGTCGAGGGTGGGGGCCAGCATCTTGCTGTCGTGCCGGTTGGCCGGGCTCAGGCGCACCCCGAGCGGGGTTCCTTGCCGGTCGACCACAAGATGGCGCTTTGTGCCCGGTTTGGCCCACGATCCGTCAGGTTCGGGCCGGTCTTGGCCCCCCCCTTTTTCGTCGGCATAGCGGCGCTGTCGAGGCAGGCGCGGCTCCAGTCCAGATGCCCGGCGTCCGACAGCTGCTCGAGCAGCACGCGATGGAGCCTTGCCCAAACACCGGCTGCCTGCCAGTCACGCAGCCTGCGCCAGCATGTCATGCCGGAACAGCCGAACTCGGGCGGCAGCATCTGCCAGGAAATGCCAGATCGCAGGACAAAGATGATGCCGGCCAAGGCCAGCCGGTCATCGCATGGAGGGCGGCCACCTTTCGGCTTCGGCCGCTGCCTTGGCAGAAGCGGCGCAATGGCCTCCCACAGATCATCGGAGACAAACGGCTTGCTCATGGCCTCTCAACGCATGAGCGGCGGTTTTGTTAGGCGTTCTGAGATACCGATCATCGATGACATCGCTCGCGTTCTGCGCGATCACGAACGCTATATCGGCAACGGCGGCAACGGTGCCCTTCCTGTCGGCAATAGGTTGTCAGCCATGCGGACCATCAGCAAGCCGGAATTGCGCCAGCTCCTGATCTCGATGGCGATGCAGCTCGGGACCGGAAGTGGCGTGGGGGGTTGCTTCCTCATCCTACACCCCGACCACCGGCCAGGTCACGATGACCTTCACCGATGGCAGCACGTCGCAGACGGGCGACCTTCGGGGGGCGCCGGGCCGCGGCATTGCCGCCACCACCTACAGCGCCGCCAGCGGAACGTGACCTTCACGTTCATCGATGGAACGACGTTCACGACAGGCGATCTGCGCGCCCCAGGTGGAGGCGCCGCAACGCCAGACGTGGCGCCGACGCCGGGGACAGCGCCGACCATCACGCCCGCCTCCGGCCCTGTCGGCACCGTTTACACCATCACGCCGGGCACCTATGGCGGGACGATCACCAGCTTTGTAGGCACGCTGACGCAGGCCGGAACGTCGGTCGTGACGCGGACGAACGGGAACAGCTTCACGTTCACATCCACGGCCGCTGGCACGCTAGCATGGTCGGAAACCGCGACCAACGGCACCGCCTCCGCCGCCAGCCGGACGGCCAGCGCAACGATAACCGCAGTGACCCCGGTCGATGTCGCACCCACCGCAGGCGCGGCGCCCACGATCACGCCCGCAAGCGGGCCTGTGGGAACGGTGTTCACCGTGACGCCGGGCGCATACTCGGGAACGGTCACATCATTTGCCGGCACGCTGACGCAAGCGGGCGCAACCGTCGCGACGCGGACGACAACCGCGCAGTTCATCTTCACCAGCACGGCTGAGGGCACGCTGGCGTGGTCGGAGACGGCGACGAACGGCACGGCTTCTGCTCCGGCTCGCGCGGCCACCGCGACCATCACGGCGGCAAGCGTCACGCCGATCACGCCGACCTGGACGGCACTACCGAACCACGTTCTGACGGCAGGCTCCTCGAACGTGGTCGTGCCGCTCGACAGCTATGCGACCAATGCCGTCAGCTACTCCGTCAGCACGACGGGTCAGGGTGTCACGGTCAGCGGCAGCAACCTGACGATCGCGCCGACAGCGGAACGGGCTGCCACCACTTGCACGGTCACGGCAACCAGCAGCACGGGCCACACGGCCACGCGCACCTTCACCTCGCAGGCCAGCCCAGCGCTGATCTTCTTCACAGACTTCGAAAGCGGAACGGACGCGGGCAATGCAGGCTGGGATACCTCGGCCAGCATCGTCACAAGCCCGACGATGGATGGCACCTATGCTGCGCGCGTGGGAGGTGGAGCAGCAGGCTTTGGCTTCCAGTGGTCGCTTGGGACCGCGCGGACCACGTTCTATCACCGTGCCAAGGTGCGCTTGCACGTCACAACGGACCCGACGACAACGACCTGGGCCAAATTGATCCGCTTTGGATACCACAACGGAACGGATCAAGTCTGGCCCATCATCCTGAACCATGTGTTGCGGGCCGACGGAACCAGCGGCCTGAACGTCTGGAACGCGCCGGCTGCGACCACGATTGTGGCCACGGCCAACGTTGCCAGAGCAACAGTGCTGGATGTCGAAGTGCGGGTCACAGTTGCGGCGACGGGCGGGCGCATCGTCGTGCGCGTGGACGGCACGATCCTCATCGATCACACCGGCAACGCCGAAACGGTGGCGCTGGATCGGGTCAACTATCTGGCATTCGTCACCCCGACGAACGGCGCGGTCTTTGCCCACGTCTTTGATAGCCTCACGGCGTCGAAGGCAAACGATCCGCACTATCATACGACCTACATGGCACTTGCGTTTGTCCCCAGAACGACCGTCTGCGTGCCTTGTCCGCCAATGTATCGCCCGCCGATCTTCGCTACGCGACTTCGCCGCAGAACTTCGACGCCAAGCTTGCCAGCGCCGTGGACAACATGTGGTTCATCGGCCTGATCATGGGCACGCAGGCGTGCCGGAATATGCGGACACGCGACCATCCGCCAGAACTTCATCAACTGGGCGGTCACCTGCGTTAACCGTCGGAGCGCACCCGGGACAGGAAAATCCAGTATTGGCAGATCCTCAACGAACTGAACTTGAACGAGAAGGCCACGCCCGAGAACTTCGCCCTGCTGATGCCGTCCCTTCATGACGCAATGAAGGCTGCGGACCCGGACTGCTGCATCATCACGAACGGCCTGTCGTCCGTGGTGGATACCGCAAGGAAGCAACATCTCGTCCTATGACTGGACGAACCGCTTCATGGCAGCGCTGCCTGCCAACCGCCGGAACAACTGCTTCGACGGATGGGGCATCAGCCGTGCACCGCCAACGTCACGCCGGAGGCGCCGGGCGACTGGCAGGTGTTCAACCAGATGCAGCGCAATTACAACCTGATGGTCAACACCTATGGCGTCGACAAGCAGGTCTGGATCACGGAATACGGTGACCCGACTGCACCTGTTGGCGTTGGCGCGGCGGTCAGCGAGACGGCGCAGCGCACGAACCTGGAACTGGCCTACTACCGGGCTGCGCGGACCCCCTGGCATGGTCCCATCCTCTACTACTCAGAGCGGGACATGCCGAACGACCGCGCCGACGCGCCGAACGAGCCGTTCTTCGGCCTGTCGAACCGCGACGGGTCATGGAAGCTGGCAGCACATCGCTTCCTGCAGCTCGCGACGCAGGACGATGCGAGACAAATCCAACGGCCAGCGTCGGGCAACCGCCTCATGGCCCCGGGCCGATACTTCTATGCCGGGCCGGTCAACTTCAAGCTGACGGGCGCGACCTACACGATGACCGCCCGGTCCGGTGTGTCAATCAACGCCAGCAACGGGATGCTGTCGATCACCAGCGGGGCCTCGACCGGGACCCTCACCGTCACGACAACATTGGGCGGGTTGTCCGTATCCCAGGTCATCACGATCATCTGAGCCTCATTACCACCCTGACCACCACGAACCCGCTGCGGCGGGCTTTTTCATGCCCGGAGTTCACCTGATAACATCTCACTACAAGTCCGGCGCGTCCGACCCGCTCTTCTTTCAGTTTCTGGATGACGAGGGGCAGGCCGTCACTGATGTCACGGCGGAACTTCGCATTCAGGCGGGGGTCACGCGCTATCCGGTTCCGGGTCAGCTGCGAGACGATGGCGGGTTCGACTTCGAGACATCTCGGGCTTGACCCCGACGCCCCGGCTGTATCACGCCGCAAGCTATCATGACGGCGGCGACGAGTGGCGGGAGGGCGCGACCATCAACCTTCAGATCCTGGGAGGCTGCTGATGGCCCCGCCCGTTGTTGTCAATGTCGGAACCCGTGGCGGCTTGCCCGGTCAAGACACTTGTCTGCCGCGGTTCAGGAGGGGTCTGTCGGGACGCGCGAGCAATGGCTGGTATCCTTGCAAAGGCCAGATCGCCCCGGAGGACCGCCAGCGGATCGACGCCACGATCGCCGTGAGCGAGAACCTTTCCCTCGCCATCGCTGCTGTCGAGACGGCACGCGAAGGTGCGAAGACAGCAGCGGCCGGCGCCACAGATGCTGCCGGGCGGGCCGTGTCCCGCAGCAGAGCAGGCGCGCATCCAGACAAGGCGCGCGGCCAGGGCCGCTGACACGCAGCGGCTAGCGGCTTTGGCCGAGCGTCAGGCTGCTGCCACAGCCCCACAGGCCGCTGAGGCTGCGGCGGGTGTGGCAGGGGCGCAAAGTCAAGCCACGGCCGAAGCACGGCAGGCCGCCGAAGCTGCGGCACTGACCCTTGGGGCAACCGCATACGCCACCAAGACAGCGATAGACGCGGTGGCAGGCACGGCGAAGGCGCGCGCCTATCTCTATGCCTCCTCCACCGAGACGCAGAACGGCCTTTATGTCTGGAACGGCACAGCCTGGATCAAGGACATGCTGGACGTTCAGGTTTGGCTGGCACGCGCCACGGCACCGGCTGGCATGGGCCCGTCCCTTATCTGGCATCCCGCACCGGCAACCAGGTCTTTGTCGATTGCGAGGGCATGGCGGGGCATGTCCTGGTCGCACCGACCTTTGGCTTGCGCCATTCCGGCGAGGCGATCACCGGCATGTCGGTTGTAGCGGAGCCCATCACCGGACGCATGACCCGGTTGCAGATCACCCTCCCCGGCGCCGCCCACGGCACGCTGACGATCGCCTATGGAGCCACGGGCACGATCAGGCCCGTTTCGCCAACCGGTGCGACATGCGGGACGACTGGTCAGCGGCAAGCCGCACCGGCCAGATCCTGCGCCACTACACCCTTCCATTCCGATTTGAGGTCGCATGATGCCCGCCATTGATTTCATCGCCAACGAGAATCCTTCCGTTGTTCACGGAGCTATCAACTGGACCGACCGCGCTCGTCTGCAAGCCAGCCTTCGCGATTGATGGACATTGCAAGCCGGAAGATGGACGGAGCAGGACAGCGCCGGCATCTGCCGCATCACCCGCGTGGATCCTCGCGTCGGTTCGGGGCGCATCCTCAAGACGGACGCCAGCCTTGGTCCGCGCACCGGAACGACGGAAACGCCGGCAACGCCCGGCGCGTTCTCTGCTGCACGGTTCACGAACGGCGAGAACAACGGACTTTATGCCGAACGGACAATACCGCGCGACGACTTCAGCATTGCTCTGATCGCGTGGCTTGAGGCCGCTGCTCCGGCCCAGGGGCGAAAGTGACCGCGAAGGCTTGATCCCGGTCAGCGATAACCTGCCGCCCGTCAAGGAAGCCGTGGCCTATGCCCTCCAGCACGGCGCACGGATGCAAGGCGGGAAAGAGGACGGCACTATTTCATCTATGCCGACCCGACCGGCATGCCCGAGATCGTCGACCCGCAGGGCAAGAACACGGCTTACCTGACCGGGTGGGAGCCGTCGCTGGACACCGGGATCACCTATATGGCGCTGGTCGCCGGTCCCCCGCATCCTCGGCCTTTCGATCATGACTGCGCTGTTCGGCGGACTGGCCATGTCATCATTCGCAGCACAGACAGGGGTGGTCATCTGGGCCATTTCCATCCCGTTTTTTCTGTATCCGTGCCTCCGGTTCCTGCGCCTCAATATCCTTGATGCTCGTGTGAGGTGGGGAAATGGACGCAGACCAAGTTAACGCGATCAGCACCGGCTTTAAAGCCAACCGGGCAGTGCTGATCATCATCCTGACAATCGTTGTGCCCGTCCTTATCCCGTTGCTGCGCCGGGAAAAAGAGAGAAGCCCGCCGACGCAGCCTGCGCGCTCGGAGCAGCTTTGCCCAAGCTGGAACGAAGGGTCGAGGAGGCGGAGAGTCACCATCGCGAATTGCTGCGCAAGATGAAAAAGCTGGAAATGCGATTCAGCCTACATGACGCCATCAAAGGAGTGAGGAAGCGAGATGAGTGACTGCATCGAAACCGGCAGCCACTGGTGCACATCCTGCACCATCGACCGATGTCTCGGCGGGCGGGCAGGGCAACCCCTCTGCGCCCGCGCCTGGCTGAGTGAATGGCGGCTGTTCATCGAGGTGATGGCGGTCGCCTTCAGGTGCCCTGTTCACTGCGAAGACATTTTCATACGCTGGACACAGACACGGAAGGACATCCCATCACAAGCTTGAACGGCCTCCTTGGCATGGCAGTCCCGGACAATGAACTCGCAGCAGGCGGTGACGTCTGGCTGAACACGATGCAACGGTGGGGCACGCAAGCCATCCGAACCGACTGTCGGATGGAGCACGTCATGACCGCTCCCGGCTTCTTTGACTGGGCACAGACGGACAGGCTGGTCGAGGGTTGCCGGTCGCGGGGGATGCGCGTGCTGCTGGTTCTGGGTTGCGGAATGCTGATGGACAATCCCGCAGCCCGCGCCCAATTCCGCACCTTCGCCGAGGCTGCCGCGATCCGCTACAAGGGCAAGGTCGCGTGGTGGGAGATCCTGAACGAAGCCAACATGACATACCTCCGGCCAGCCAGCTACGCCCTGCTGCTTCGCGCCGTCTATCCTGCGATCAAGGCAGTTCAGCCAAAAGCCACGATAATCTATGGCGGAAACGCCAGCATCCCCAGCGAGAAGGCAGCCAACCTTCAGGGCGCGGTCGAATATCTGGAACGGGTGTATGCCGCCGGGGGGCGCAACTTTTTCAATGCCGTGGCCCACCATCCGTATCAGTATCCTTACACCTACGCTCAGGACGTGCACTGGGGCGGCATGCGGATCATGAACCGCATCCGGGAGGTGATGAACGCGAACGGCGACCAAAACAAGCTGCTCTGGATCACGGAGGTTGGGGCACCCACCGGTGGAAGTGACCGAGCTGTGACAGAAGCGACACAAGCCCTGATGCTCCGCCAGATCGTCGCAATGGCCCGTGCACCCGGCAGCGGACTCGGTCCGGTGTTCTGGTACAGCTTCCAGGATCGCAAGACGAACCGGGACAGCCACGGCGCTTACTTCGGCTGCCGTCACCAATTCGGCCGTGAAAAGCTCGTTGCTGCGGACTTCCGCAGGCTCGCACCAGGTTAGCTGAAAGCGGACTCAAGGCGTTCCCTGTGATGCAGGATCTGGCAAAGGTCTGAGGTCTTCCTTGCCATCGCGGCAATACCTGAACTTGCGTGGCTGACTTTGCCCATAAGGGGGCACATCAGCAGCATAGTTGGCGCACTGTCTGACAAGGAATCAACCAAGCCTGTCCATTTGCGTGCCTGGCGCAGGCGATAGCTCGACCCGGCGAGGGTGGCAACGCTGCCTCACAATGCAACGCCCTGTCAGCACTTTGGATCTGTAAGTGCTAAAAATATAACAGAAAATCAGACTGCAAGCTCCTGGCTGGCGGGGCTGCGTACGCATGCTTAACCAAAGATCAAGACACTTTCGGCAAAACCGCCAGTTCACCGCGGGCTTTTTGCATTGGAGAACCTCATGAACACCCAACACTGCCGCCGCCTTGCAGAACTGTTTGCCGATGTCAGCAAGACA
>VGDE01000110.1 GCA_016869875.1 Alphaproteobacteria bacterium | reverse complement strand
CGTCCGTGCACGAGGTTCCGCTCGCCCACGGGGTCGCCGGTCTTGGCGTAGTTGCGGATCAGGTCGTTGTCGATCGGATCGATGTCGCTGTGGCCAAAGGTCGGGCCGGTGATCTCGGACAGCGTGCCCTCCAGTGACAGCATGGCCAGCCGTGGCGAACGCGTGACCGAGGTCTTGTAATCAGGCGTCAGCGCCGGCGGATGCCACGTGCGGTCGCGCTGGTGGAATTCGGCGGGCTTCATGCTGGCGTCCTCGCTGCGTCGGCTTCGGCAAAGATATCCTTGGCCATCTTGACGGCATGGTTGGCGCGCGGCACCCCGGCATAGATGGCCACATGCAGCAGCGCCTCGATCACGTCGTCGCGGCTGGCCCCGGTGTTGGAGGTGGCCCGCAGATGCAGCGCCAGCTCGCCATCGTTGCCGAGACCCGCCAGCAGGGCAATCGTCATCATCGACCGTTCCCGTGGCGTGATCGTGTCGCGTGACCAGACATGACCCCAGGCGGCGTCGGTGATCAGCGCTTGGAAGGGAGCATCGAAGGGGGTCTTTTGTGCCTCGGCACGCGCGACGTGATCGGCGCCCAGGACGCGCCGGCGCGTCGCCATGCCGGTTTCGGACAATTCACTCATCAGGCATGCCTTTCGATAAAGGGAGCAAGCACCGCCGCATGGGCGGCCGGTGCCTCGACGCAAGGCAGGTGCCCTGCACCAGGAATCAGGTGGAATTCCGCGCCCGCGATCAACTCGGCCGTTGCCCGAACAAGATCCGGCGGCGAGGCGCCGTCGGCCTCTCCCGCCGCCACCAGTGCCGGCAGCCGCAGGGCCAGGGTCGCCTGCGTCTGATCGGCTGCGGCCAAGGCCCGGCAGGCGGCGACATAGCCTTGCGGCAGCGTGCGGGCCAACATGTTGCGCCAAAGGGCCAACGCAGGAGTGGCGCGAAACGTCGGGGCGAACCATCGCTCCATGACGGCATCAGCAATGCCGGCCGTGCCGCCAGCGGTGACAGCCTCGATCCGGTCGTGCCAGCTTCCAGGTGTCCCAAGCCGCGCGGCCGTGTTGGACAGGACCAGCGCCCGGACCAGATCCGGACGGTCGCTGGCCAGGCGCTGTGCGATCAGTGCCCGATCGAAAGGCCAACCATGACGACAGGGGCCTGTGCGACCTCTTCGATCAACGTGGCCACGTCGGCGGCGTGATCTTCGATACGGTCCGCCTGCCCCAGATCGGACAGCCCGTGACCCTGCTTGTCATAGCGCAGGTAGCGGAGCCCCTGCGGCAGGAGGGGCAGCAGCGCATTCCACAGACGGAGATCGGTGCCAAGAGAGTTGGCCAGCACCACCACCGGCGCGCCCGCAGGCCCATCCACCTGGTAATGAAGCGCACCGTAAGGGCGTGTCAAAGCTTGCATTGAAGCTCCTTCCACCTGCTACGTATCATGCCTGTGAGGGCTGCGGTAATGCAAAACAGGACAAGGTTGATGCCCAGATGATTATGCACCCCGCCATCAAGCTGCGTCACATCCGGGCCTTTCTCGACATCGCCGCACGTGGCAATCTGTCGGCGGCGGCGCGTGCGCAGGGTATCACCCAGCCCGCGCTGAGCCGCAGCCTGGCCGAGCTGGAGACGTTACTGTCCGTGTCCCTGTTCCGCCGCGAGCGGCGCAGGCTGGTGCTGACGGAGGAAGGAGCCATCTTCCGCGGCCACGCTGCAACGGCGCTGCAGACGCTGGAGGCAGGAGTGGCCGCTCTGCATCCGCGCGAAAACGCGTCCCGCCTCAAGGTCGGCATTCTGCCCACGGCGGCCACCCGGCTTTTTCCCCGCATCGCGCTGCGCTTCCGAGAGATCAGCCCGCACGTGACGCTGGCGGTCGAGACTGGGCCGCATTCGCATCTTGTCCGGCTGCTCCGCGCGGGTGAGATCGACCTGATGATCGACCGAATGCCCGCGGCCGATGACATGGCGGGCTTGCGCTTCGAGCACCTTTACGAGGACCAGATTGCCCTCGTCTCGCGGGCGGCGCACCCCTTGCTCGGGCGCCCTACGGAAGTCGCGCTGACCTCTTGCCCGCTGATCCTGCCGCCCCAGGACGCCCTGATCCGGCGGGCGGTCGACGAGTACCTGCTTTCCCGCAACCTTGCAGGAGTACAGCCAGCCTTCGAGACGGCGGCCCTGGCCGTAGGTCGTGGCATCCTTGCAGCGTCGGACACCCTGTGGTTCATCTCGCAAGGCGTGGTCACGGATGAGCTTGAGCGCGGTGATCTGGCGCAGTGGCCGACCGGCGCCGGCAGCCTGACGGGAGCCGTTGGGCTGACCCGCCGCCAAGCCAGCGCCGACGAGGCGATGCTGGATCTGTTGGCCCACTTGGCCGTGACGCAAGAACGCCGTTAGCGCCTTGGCATTCCGGCGGGGCAAGTCGCGCGGGAATGCGCCGCAGTGCGGAACGGGGCATTCGGGGCGCCATAGCCTCCGTAGCTCTCCTGACGCCGCACGATCTCGGAGAAGAAGCCGTCGGGGCGCGGCCCACTGTAAGGCTGGAGGAACTGGCCGCCCTCATCCTCGTCATACATGATCGAGGCATCCTGCGTCCGTGCAACCAGCCCGTCATCAAGGTTGAACCGCGCCTGCACGTCCTGATACTAGTTTGCCCCGATCTTCAGCGGCGCAGAGCCCTTCGAAAATCGAGGTGTTGAACAGCATCCAGCTGAGCATCTCGTCAAAAGCCACGGACTGACCAACATGGTCGATGCCGGTGATCCCGGCACCGACTGGTGCGGGCGCAGACCTTCCAGATGCACGCAAGGTTCGAACTGCTGTCCAGGAACCGGATTACGCTGCCGCCCACGGGTGGCGGGAATGGCCAGCTGGCCGATGGGTGCCGCCTGGCGCCGGGACTGCGCCAGAAGCGTCGTCGCCCGGGCAATGCCGCGCGCGCGTTGGGCACGGACGCAGGCAGGAGATAGCTGCCCAAGCGATGGCCGAGGGCATTTCAGAGCTCAGGCTGGCGCCGCAGGTACGCGGTGGTAAACGCCCCCTTAGCGCACTCCTCACGGCCCCGACAGTGCCAGGCCACGATCCCATCGAGGCGGGGATCCGATCTGCTCGACAAGATAATCCACAAAGACGCGCACCTTTGCAGGCACGCGTCGGCTCGCAGGATAGGTGGCATAGACCCCTGATACCTCGGCTGGAGGGTGGTCCAGATGGACACCAACAAGGCGTCCCGCCCGGATGTGATCGCCGACAAGGAAGGTCGGCTCGCAGATCACGCCTTGTCCTTCCAATGCGGCAGCAACCAGCACGTCACCATTGCTGGCCTGCAGGTTGCCCCGGACCGGGACCGCGATGTGCTGGTTTGCGCCAAAGAACCATTGCCCGGAGCCTGCCTCGCTGGCCAGCGTATAGACGAGGCAGTTGTGGGCCGCCAGATCAGCCACCGTTTGCGGGGTTCCGTTCTGCACGAGATAAGCCGGCGCGGCCGCCACGATGGTGTGGCAGGGGGCAAGCCGGCGCGCGATCATGGTCTGGTCCGGGTTCTGCCCGATGCGCACGGCGACATCCCATCCTTCGTCGATCAGGTCGACCTTGCGGTCGCTGACACCCAGATCCACCCGCAGCTCCGGATAGCGCTGCGCAAAGAGGGGCAGCAGTGGGGCAATCTCCAGAACGCCGAAG
Source organism: Alphaproteobacteria bacterium (assembly GCA_016869875.1). Taxonomy (GTDB): domain Bacteria; phylum Pseudomonadota; class Alphaproteobacteria; order Rhodobacterales; family Rhodobacteraceae; genus Paracoccus. The sequence goes on along the minus strand of VGDE01000110.1, from coordinate 7,011 downwards.
GAAACCGGCACACTCACGCGCAGCACGCCCTTGGCCTCGACCCGGCCCGAGGCGGCAATGGCTTCGGCCTCGGCCACTTCGGCCAGAATACGCTCCACGCTCTCAAGGTAATCCCGCCCCGCCTCGGTCAAGGTGACCTTGCGGGTCGTGCGATGCACCAGCTTGACACCAAGCTGCTCCTCAAGGGCGTTGATGTGCTTGGTCGCCATCGTGGCCGACATGCCCATTGCGCGCGCCGCACCCGAGAGGGATCCGGCGCTGACCAGGCGCGCGAAGACCTGCATCCCGGTAATCCGATCCAGCATTCGCCTCACTCCCTCGGTGTGAACTGTTCCTCTCCGAAACAGGATTATCATTGCGGTCGGCAGGGCGCATCTGTGGATCACATCAGATCCGGAGAGACACCATGATCGACATCCGCACCGCTCCCTATGCCGCCACCCTTCTTCGGGTATCCCTCGGCCTCCTGTTTCTGGCCCATGCCGGGCTGAAGCTGTTCGTCTTCACCCCCTCCGGCACCGCCCAGTTCTTTCAAAGCCTCGGCCTGCCCGGCGCTGCTGCCTACCTGGTCATCCTGGCCGAGCTTGCGGGCGGCATCGCCCTCGTTGCCGGCATCTATGCGCGCCTGGTGGCTCCGGCGCTGATCCCGATCCTGCTGGGCGCCATTGCCACGGTGCATGGGCCCGCAGGCTTCTTCTTCGACAATGCCGGTGGCGGATGGGAGTTCCTGGCGCTCTGGATAAGCGGGCTGATGGCCGTGGCCCTGCTGGGCGATGGCGCATACGCCCTCCGTCCCACGCCCGTGACCCGAACCACCCTTCGCTGATCCGGAAACTCCATGCTGACGAGACGCACCATCATGACCCATTCCGCAGCCATCCTGACGGCCAGCCTTGCCGGCCGGACCTTTGCCGCCGGCGGATCGCCCGCCGGCATCACCTCTGCAGGTGCGCCCCTGCGCATCGGCTCGGTCACCCTCCGGGTGCGTGACCTGGATACCATCGGCCGCTTCTACCGCGACATCATCGGACTTTCGGTGATCGAGCAGGGTGCGCGACGGCAAAGCCTCGGCGTTGGCTCCGTCGTCCTGCTCGAGTTGATTGAGGACCCGGCCGCCCGCCTGGCCAGCCGCGTCGAGGCCGGGCTGTTCCACACCGCCTTTCTGTTGCCGCAGCGGGCCGACCTTGCGGAATGGCTGCTGCATGCCGCCGATCTGGGGGCGCCGCTGCAGGGGGCATCGGACCACCTGGTGAGCGAGGCAGTCTACCTGGCCGATCCCGAGGGCAACGGCATCGAGATCTACTGGGACCGGCCCAGCCACACCTGGACCTGGCAGAGCGGCATGGTCGACATGGCCACGCGGCCGCTGGACCTGCAGGACCTGGCGCGCCAGGCCCGGAACCGGAACTGGGCGGGTCTGCCCGACGGAACGATCATTGGTCACGTCCACCTGCAGGTCGGGGATCTCCAGCAGGCCGAGGACTTCTATGCAGGGCTGCTGGGCCTTGATGTGGTCCACCGCGTGCCGGGGGCGAGCTTCTTCTCGTCCGGCGGCTACCATCACCATGTTGCCGGCAACGTCTGGAACAGCGCCGGTGCAGGTCGCAGAGGGACGGGTGCGACAGGGCTGCTGGGCTTCGAGATCGTGCCGGCCGATGCCCAGGTGCAGGCTGAGCTGCTGCATCGTGCAGAGCGCCTGACGCCACAAGAGCATGTGGGTCCGGTGGAAGTGACCGATCCCTGGGGCACCACCCTCGTGCTGCGCGACCCACGTTCCTGAGCCGATCGTTCTCAAGGAAAGGCTGGGGCTCCGATCCAGAGCCCGCGCGACAAGGTGTGACGGCAGATCGACATGTCCGGGAACTCTGAAGCTCTCTTCGTCAGTTCACGTCTCGAGTCACATAAGGTCGATGTCAGCGGCTGCCACCGCTGACATCATGGATCAAGATTTTCTGTCGGTGAGGTATCCGCGCTAGATCGGACAATGAATGTGGCCGGTCTGCGTGGTCAGCCAGCGCAGTTCGGTGAACTCGTTGATCCCCCAGTTTCCACCGAACCGTCCATACCCGGATGCTTTGACGCCACCAAACGGCATCTGGGCCTCGTCGTGCACCGTTGGCCCGTTGACATGGCAGATGCCACTTTCGATCCTGCGCGCGACCGACAGGGCTCGGTTGACGTCGCCGCCGAAGACCGCTGATGAGAGCCCATACTCCGTATCGTTGGCGACCCGGACGGCCTCGTCGACGCTGCCCACGCGCACCACCGTGACGACTGGCCCAAAAGATTCCTCGTCATAGATGCGCATGGAAGGCGTGACCTTGTCGATCAAGATCGCGTCGATGATCGTGCCCTTGATGCGACCTCCGGCGGCAAGAACGGCGCCTTTGCCTGTCGCATCCTTGACCAGTTGCCCGAACCGGTCGGCCGCACCCTTGTCGACAACCGACCCGAGCGGAAGGTTCTGTCGCAAACCGTACAGCGTTATACAGGGGTCAGCGACTTCCTCGGCTTCAGCCAGCGAGCAGACAGAACTGCTGAAAGGGACGGAGCTCGGGCCGGAACTGGCCCTTGCGGATCATGTTCACCAGCTCGATCCCGGCGATGGTCGACGCCGCTGCCGTGAAGCTCTTGAAGCCAAGCATGGGCCTCATCCGACTTTTGATGAAACGGCCGTCCTGCTCGACCAGATTGTTGAGATACTTGATCCGCACCATCTGGATCGGGATTGAGCAGCCGAAGCGCTTCAACATCCGGTTGATGTTCTTGATGCCTTGGGTGTTGGCCGCGCTCCTGTCGATGACGATCTTTCGCGGCAGGCCGTTCACCTCCATCGCGCGAGCAAGAAACTTGATGGCGGCTGGCTTGTTCCGGCGCTTCGACAGCAGGAAGTCCAGCGTCTTTCCGAACTTGTCCACGGCCCGGTAGAGATAGACCCACAGGCCTTTCACCTTGATGTACGTCTCGTCCATCCGCCAGGATCTTTCAGTGGGCCGCTTGCGGCGACGCGCATCCTCGGCCACCTGACCGGCATAGCGCTCCACCCACCTGTTGAGTGTGGCATGGTCGACCCTGATACCGCGTTCCGCCATGATCTCCTCGAGGTCGCGGTACGACACGCCGTAACGCCAATAGAAGAAGTCAGCGTGCAGGATGACGTCTTTGGGACGGTGAGCACCTTTGACTGATACATTCATTGCTCTTCCCTCTCAGAACGGCCGATCTCGCGCCACCTATCCTTCCAGCGCAAACCTGCCAAAACTTTGCGACAGATCCACGTCGACATGCCGCGGCGGGTCCAGACCGATCGAGAGCGGTATCGAGTTCGGCAGGTTGCTTGGAACTTCGGGTTCGTCCCGGTATGCAGCCGGATACCAAGAAACGGGAAGGAAACACATGCTGGCGTTCATCGGATTGTTGACCATCGTCCTGGTCGTGGGGTTCCTCCTTTTGGGGAAGATGTCTCCGATCGTGGCTCTCACGCTTGTTCCGATCGGCGGGGCGCTTGTGGCGGGGTTCGGACCAGATGCACTGACCGGGTTTTTCAACGACGGCCTGGCGCGTGTCATGCAGATCGCTACGATGTTCGTCTTTGCGATCACCTTCTTTGGCGTGCTGCAGGACACAGGCCTGTTCCGCCCCATCATCAACGGACTGATCCGATTGACGCGCGGCCATGTCGTGGCCGTGACCGCCGGCACGGCCATGGTCGGGGTGCTGGCGCATCTGGACGGTGCGGGGGCCACGACTTTTCTGCTGACGGTTCCGGCGCTGCTGCCGCTCTACATGCGGCTCGGGATGAGCAGATACCTGATGCTGATGATGCTGGCGATCGGCGCAGGCATCGCGAACATGCTGCCTTGGGCCGGACCCTTGGGACGTGCCGCAGCGGTGACGGGAACCGATGTGACGGAGCTCTGGCAGCCGCTGATCCAGATCCAGTTGATCAGCGTGGTCCTGTTGCTGATCCTGGCGGTCGGCTTGGGGCTGCGCGAACAGCGCCGGATCCGTGCAGCCGGCAGCACCGAAACAGCCATCGGGCACGACGTCGGCGGAGTCGCCGCAACTGTCGAAGAGGAAGAACTGGAGCGGCGGCGCCTGCTGCCCGTCAACGGCGCGCTGTTCCTTGCGGTTATTGCGGCACTGGTGACAGGCATCCTGCCGCCCGCGCTGGTGTTCATGATCGGCTTGTCCGTCGTGCTGCTGATCAACTATCCTCAGGTCGAGATGCAGATGCAGCGAATCCGTGCGCATGCGCCATCGGCCCTGCTGATGGGCGCGATCATCCTGGCGGCGGGCACGTTTCTGGGGATCATGGACGGGACGGGCATGCTGCGGGCGATGGCCGTCGCCATGGTTTCGGTCCTGCCCGATGCGGCCATTGGCAACCTGCACCTGATCGTTGGTGCCATCGGCATGCCGCTCGAGCTGGTGCTAAGCACCGACGCCTTTTATTTCGGAATGCTGCCCATCGTGCTCGAGGTGGTTCAGCCGAGCGGAGTTCCTTCCGATCAGATCGTCCATGCCATGGTGATCGGCAATATCATCGGCACCTTTGCCAGCCCCTTCTCCCCCGCCCTTTGGCTGGCACTGGGTCTGGCACGGGCCGATATCGGCGCCCACCTGCGGTATTCGTTCTTCTGGATGTGGGGCTTCTCGCTCGTGGTCTTTGGCCTGGCTATGCTTCTGGGGCTGTTCTAGGATGACCCGAGTTGCCTGGTCGCCCGACATCTATCTTCGCTTTGCCGATGATCGGGCGCGGCCCACCCGCGACCTTCTGGCCGCACTGCCGCCCGGCCCGCGGGCGCAGGTGGTCGATCTGGGCTGCGGGCCGGGCAATTCGACGGCACTCCTGGCGGCACGATATCCCGAGGCGCAGATCTTGGGGATCGATCCCGACGGGGCAATGCTGGCTGCCGCACGTGCGGCCGTTCCGCAGGTCCGGTTCCAGAAGGGCCGTGCCGAGGACTGGCTGCCAGCAACGCCTCCCGACATGATATTTGCCAATGCATCGCTTCAATGGGCCGAGGATCATGACCGGCTGCTGCCGCGGCTGCTGGGTCTGCTGGCCCCGAACGGCATCCTGGCCGTGCAGATGCCCGACAATCTTGACGAACCTTCCCACCTGGCAATGCGTGAGGTTGCTGCCTTGCCGGAATGGCGCGACTCTCTGTCAGGTGCTGCGCGACAGCGGCGGGCGCTGCCCGATGCCAAGGCTCTTCATCGGCTGCTGCGGCAAGGCAGCAGCGCCCTGCAGATCTGGCGGACAGTCTATCATGTGGAATTGCCGGACGTCGGCGCGATCATCGATTGGTTTTCGGGATCGGCACTGCGCCCTTACCTCTCGGTTCTGGACAAGGATGCACAGGCAAGGTTCCTGGACCGCTACCGCTCGGCCCTGTCCGAGCGTTATCCACCGCTTGCCATGGGACAAGTGCTGCTGGGCTTTCCACGGCTGTTCTTTGTCGCGGTTCGCAAAGGCTAACATTACAGTTACTTTTTTATCTTGAGATATGCCTGTCTGGCGACAGCTTGATGAGCCCTTCGCCAAAGGGACCATGCGATGACGCGAGCGGCTGGATCTCGCGCTGTGCCATTCGGTTGGCAATCCGACGGACCTCCTGAACGGACCAGCGGATCAGTTGAGGCGAGGCGGGCGGCGCATCCTTTTTGGGGGCGGTGCGACATTGGCGTGATGGCGGATGACGGCCATCATGGCAAAGGCCAGCATGACCGGCGAAACATGACGGTGCCAGCCGTGCCAGGAGCGTGTCTCGTTGTGATGGAGGCCGAGTTCGTTTCTCGCGGTCTCGACGCTGTCCTCGATTGCCCACCGGTGCCCCTCAACCCGCACCAGTTCCTTCATGGATGTGCCCTGCGGGCACCAGGTGGAAAAGAAGGCCAGTTCGCCGTCGGCAATATTGCGGCGCATCAATAAACCTCGTGTCCACACTTTGCTGGAAGCAGCGCCAAATTCTTCGGCGTCGAGATCGGCCAGTTCGATAAAGGCCCAGTCATGAAGACGCTCGCCCTTGGTGCCCATGCCTGCCGAAAGGCGCCTCCAGGTGTCGAGGGGCAAGTCTGCTGCGATATCTCGCGCCGTTCCGCCTGCGGCATAAGCCTTGCCCCAGGAATTGAACGCATGATTTGCGCTGACGCCGAGAACATAGACTTTGCCGGCACGTCGCAGCGCCATCTCGATATCGCCCATACCATTAACGCTATCGGCAGCCACCTAGGAAAAGGGGACACCCCCGGCCAGTGCCCGCTCGATCGTGGCCTGGGCAATCGCGGGCTTGGTGGCGAAACCATGCTCCTGCGGCACATGGGCCCTGCGCCGCCGCTCGGGATCATCCGCCCATGTGTTCGGCAGATAAAGCGCCCCGATCAATGAAGGCGTGACCATGGCGCGAAACATAGGAGGCGAAGACCCCAATCTGGCAATTGGTGATCTTGCCCGCCGAGCCGGTCTGTTGGCGGCCGACGCCGCAGGAAGCATAGCCCTGTTTCAAAAAGCCGGTTTCATCGAGCACCAGCACCGCATCAGGATCGGCCAGCGCTTCCAGCGCATAGGCGCGGACGATGTCACGCAGGGCATCAGCATATCAAGGGACCCGACCGAGGATCGCTTGCTGCCGCCAGGGACCCTTGTCGCCGGCAGCTTCTGCCCGCATCCATCCGGTCTTTTGACATTCGTCTACCAGCAGGCCATTGAGAGCCAGCCCGGCCGACGCCGCAACCCGTTCTTGCGTGAACAGCATCCGCATCCGCGCCATTACATCCCGAAGCGACGAGCCCCACAGATCAAGCCTTTCCTCAACAGACAATCCCGACATCCATGACCTCATCCATATCATGATCTGCCACCGGATCCAGAGATCAGGAGGAAGCGCAACTGTAATGCTAGAGCGGCGTGATCTGCAGCCTGACGCCGGGATCGGGGCGCACGGTCATGTGCATGACGGGCTCAGGGCGCGGCCCTCTCGGCGCGAAGCGATAGCGCGACAGCAG
>VGDE01000109.1 GCA_016869875.1 Alphaproteobacteria bacterium | reverse complement strand
CCGTCACACCAGGGCGGCTGAGCAGCACCTGGGAATAGACGGCGGGAAAACGTTCGACATACTCGCGCAGCGGCGGGCGCGGGCCCACAAAGCTCATGTCGCCCCGGAGGATGTTGAACAGCTGGGGCAGTTCGTCGATGCGGGAACGGCGCAGGAAACGCCCGATCGGCGTGATGCGCCAGTTCTTGTGCGCCCCGGTCGCGCCGAAATCATCTTCCTCGCACAGCATGGTGCGGAACTTCCACTGCGTGAAGGGCTGGTTCGGCCCGCGCATCCGGTGGGCGGCGTAAAAGATCGGCCGCCCCTGCAGCACAAGCAGCACGACCGACACGGCCAGCATCACCAGCGACAACGGCATCAACAGCAGCAAGGCCAGGCAGATATCGAAGGCGCGCTTGGACCGGGGCATGGGATTGACGCCGGGGGCGGTCGCCTCGCCCATGAACCAGGCCATCTGCGGCCGGGTCAGCGCCTCCAGCCGCGCAGCGTCCGTCGTGTCCCAGTCATGGTGAATCGTCACAATGCAGTCCGCTGTACAGGTCGTGGGTCCCATCGGCGCTAGCACATGCCGCGCGGATAGGGAACAGCAGCGACGGGTTTCCGCTCAATCCCTTGCGCGTGCATGGCAGTTCGGCCACTCTGGCGGCATCTGAAACGGCATGAAGCGGACGCGATGCGCAAATTTCTGGTCCTTCTGGACGACAGCCGGGAATGCCTGAACGCCATGCGCTTTGCCGCCATGCGCGCGGCAAAGACGCAGGCGGGCGTGGTCATCCTGTCGGTCATACCGGCCGACGAGATCCAGCACGGCTTTGGCGTGGCCGACGTGATGCGGGCCGAGGCGCGCGAGCGGATCGAGGCGCATTTCGAAGTCTTTGCCAAGTGGATGCGGTCCCGTCCGGGCGTCGAGCCGGTGCTGGTCATCTGGGAAGGCGATCCCGCCGAAGAGCTTCTGGCCCATGTCGCGGAGGACGGAGAAATCGGGGTGGTTATTCTGGGCCTTTCTTCGGACAAGAGCAGCCAGAACCCGATCCTGGTGCGGCTTTTGCGCGATCCGACCGCCCTGCCCTGCGCGATCACGCTGGTGCCGGGCGACATGTCCAAGGAGCGGCTGGACACGATCACCTGACTGTTGCCGAGACGGTCAGCCTGCTTGACCCGCGCCCTGGGCATAGCCATATCAGGCATCAAAGGAGCGCGCCCATGTTCATCCAGACCGAAACCACCCCTAATCCCGCCACGTTGAAGTTCCTGCCCGGCGAAACCGTGCTGGGTAGCGGCACTGCCGATTTTCCTTCGCCCGAAAGCGGAACCACTTCGCCCCTTGCACGACGCATCTTTGGCGTCGAGGGCGTGGCAGGCGTCTTTCTGGGTCGCGATTTCGTGACGGTGACGAAATCGGACGAGCTTTCCTGGGATCACCTGAAGCCGCAGGTCCTGGGCGCGATCATGGAGCATTTCCAGTCGGGAGCCCCGGCCATCGAGGGCGCAGCCCCCGAAAGCGCGGGTCATGCCGCCCATAACGGTCCCGATGCCGAGGTGGTGGGCCAGATCAAGGAATTGCTGGACACCCGCGTCCGCCCGGCGGTGGCGCAGGATGGCGGCGACATCACCTTTCACGGTTTCGACCGTGGGATCGTCTATCTGCACATGCAGGGGGCCTGTGCGGGCTGCCCGTCCTCGACCCTGACGCTGAAGATGGGGATCGAGAACCTGCTGCGGCACTATATCCCCGAGGTGGTCGAGGTGCGCCCCGTTGCCTGACAGGCTGTCCCTGGGTTTTGACACATCGGCCGCGCATTGCGCGGCCGCTTTGTTGCAAGGCGATCGGTTGCTGGCCCTGCGCCACGAAGACATGTCCCGCGGACAGGCCGAGCGGCTGATGCCGATGCTGGAAGAGATGCTGACAGGCGCAGGCATCGGCTGGCGGGATCTGGACGTTCTGGGCGTGGGAATCGGGCCGGGCAACTTTACCGGCATCCGGGTGGCGGTGGCGGCGGCGCGGGGCCTGGCGCTGGCGCTGCGCATCCCCGCCATCGGCGTCAGCGTCACGGAAGCGGCCGCCTGGGGGCTGACGCGCCCGTGCAGGGTCGTCGTTGCAGGCAAGGGCGACCAAGTGATCTGGGAGGATTTCGAAGCAGGCGTTGAGCGGGATCGGGAGAGCCGGCCGCAGCAAGCTGCGGCCGGCGCGCTGCCGCCCGGCCCCGTGCCGGCTGCGCCGGCGGTCGCGCTGGCCGAGGGGGTGGCGCGCGTCGCGCTGGCGCGTGCGGATCAGGACCTGCCGCGCGCCGCGCCGCTGTATCTGCGTCCTGCCGATGCCGCTCCGGCCCGGGAAGCGCCGCCGCGCATCCTGCCGTGACAACCGCCCTTTCACCCGATCCGCATGCCCTGGCACGGCTGCATGCCCGGTGCTTTACCCGGCCGCCCCCCTGGACGGAGGCGGAAATCGCCTCGACCCTTGGCGCAGTTGGCAGCTTTCTGTTGACGGAGCCGCAAGGTTTCCTGCTGGGCCGCGCGCTGGCCGGGGAGGCAGAGTTGCTGACGCTTGCGGTGGCGCCGGAAGCGCGGCGGCAGGGCACGGGACAGCGTCTGCTGGCCGCCTTTGCGCGCGCCTGCCAGGACCGCCGCGCGGACACAGCCTTTCTGGAGGTCGCCCAGGACAACCTTGCGGCACGACGGCTTTACTCCCGTGCCGGCTGGCTGGAAGCCGGTGTCCGGCGGCGGTATTACGGCCCTGCGACGGACGCCATCGTGATGCGTCTGACGCTGCGTGCCACCCAAGAAGGCGGTTGACCGGCCGGGACCATTACGCCCTAATCAGGCGACACCCGGGCCCGCTGAATCGCCCGCAAAAACAGGATGAGGTTTCGAATGTCCCTGATGAAATCGCTGCTGGCAGGCTCGGCTCTGACGGTGCTGACGGCGGGCCTGGCGCTGGCCGAACCGGCACTGATCTATGACCTGGGCGGCAAGTTCGACAAGTCGTTCAACGAGGCGGCGTATATGGGCGCGCAGCGGTGGGTCGAGGAAACGGGCGGCAGCTATCGGGAACTGGAAATGCAGTCCGAGGCCCAGCGCGAGCAGGCCCTGCGCCGCCTGGCCGAGGCGGGCGCCAATCCGATCGTCATGGTGGGCTTTGCCTTTGGCGATGTGCTGACCAAGATCGCAGGCGATTATCCCGAGACCAACTTTGCCATCATCGACATGGTCGTCGAAGCTCCCAACGTGCAGTCGGTCGTCTTCACCGAGGAAGAGGGCAGCTATCTGGCAGGCGTGATGGCAGGCATGGCCTCGGAAAGCGGCACGGTCGGCTTTATCGGCGGCATGGACATCCCGCTGATCCACAAGTTCCATTGCGGTTTTGCCCAAGGGTTCAAGTCGGTCCAGGCCGAGGGCAACGTTCTGATGAACTTTACCGGGACCACCCCGGCTGCCTGGAACGATCCGGTGCGGGGGGGCGAGTTGACCCGGGCGCAGGTTTCGCAGGGGGCGGACGTGATCTATGCGGCGGCGGGCGGCACCGGCATCGGCGTGCTGCAGACGGCGGCTGACCAAGGCATCCTGTCCATCGGCGTGGACAGCAACCAGAACGCGCTGCACCCGGGCCAGGTGCTGACCTCGATGGTCAAGCGCGTGGACAACGCGGTCTTTGACGCCTTCACGGCCGGTGCGGAGATCGAGCCGGGGGTCAAGGTCATGGACCTGGCCGCAGGCGGCGTGGATGTGGCCATCGACGAGAACAACGACGAGCTGGTCACCGACGAAATGCAGGCCGCCATTGACGAGGCCAAGGCCGCCATCGCCTCGGGCGAGGTCGAGGTGCATGACTACATGACCGACAACACCTGCCCGGCGGCATAATGGTCGCCGCAGGCAACCTGATGGGGGGGCGGTCGGACGCGGCCGCCCCCGCTGCCATCGAACTGCGCGGCATCTCGAAGGCATTCGGGCCGGTCCAGGCAAACCGTGACATCAACCTGCATGTGCCCAAGGGCAGCATTCACGGCATCATCGGCGAGAACGGCGCAGGCAAGTCGACGCTGATGTCGATCCTTTACGGCTTCTACAAGCCCGACGCGGGCGAGATCCTGGTCAATGGCCGGCCGATCACCATTGCGGACAGCCAGACCGCGATCCGCGCGGGCATCGGCATGGTGTTTCAGCACTTCAAGCTGGTGCAGAACTTCACGGTGCTGGAAAACATCATCCTGGGGGTGGAGGACGGGGCGCTGTTGCGTCCGTCGCTGTCCAAGGCGCGCGGCGTCCTGAAGCGGCTGGCCGCGGAATACCAGCTGAACGTGGACCCCGACGAGACGGTCGAGAACCTGTCCGTGGGCCACCAGCAGCGGGTCGAGATCCTCAAGGCGCTGTACCGGCAGGCGGATATCCTGATCCTGGACGAGCCGACCGGCGTTCTGACCCCCGCCGAGGCGGACCACCTGTTCCGCATCCTGGAAGGGCTGAAGGCCGAGGGCAAGACGATCATCCTGATCACGCACAAGCTGCGCGAGATCATGGAGATCACCGACAATGTCAGCGTGATGCGGCGGGGCGAGATGGTGGCTTCGGTCAGGACCGCCGAGACGAGCCCCGAGCAGTTGGCGGAACTGATGGTCGGCCGCAAGGTGCTGCTGAACGTCCAGAAGGCCCCTGCCCGTCCGCAGGCCCCGGTGCTGGAGGTCAGAGACCTGGCCATGGTCGATGCCGAGGGCGTCGAGCGTTTGCGCAGCATCAGTTTCGACATCCGCGCCGGAGAGATCCTGGGCCTGGCCGGCGTATCGGGCAATGGCCAGACGCAGCTGCTGGAGATCCTGGGCGGTTATCCTCCAAAGGGCGCCAGGATCAGCGGCACGGTGCGGATGAACGGTGCCCCCCTTCCATTGTCCGGGCGCGGCTGCGACGCCGGGCAGCGCCGCCGCGACGGCATCGGCCACATCCCCGAGGATCGGCAGGTCGAGGGGCTGATCATGGACTTTGCCGCCTGGGAAAACGTCGCCTTCGGCTGGCATGACGCGCCCGAATTCAACAAGGGCTGGGTGATGGACAATGACGCCATCCGCCGTGACGCCGAGGCCAAGATGGAGCGTTTCGACGTTCGCCCGCGAGACGCGAACCTGGCGGCGCGCAACTTTTCCGGCGGAAACCAGCAGAAGATCGTCGTGGCGCGCGAGATCGAGCGCAATCCCGACCTGCTGCTGATCGGCCAGCCGACGCGCGGCGTGGACATCGGCGCGATCGAGTTCATCCACAAGCAGATCGTGGCCCTGCGCGACGCGGGCAAGGCAATCCTGCTGGTCTCGGTCGAGCTGGACGAGATCCTCTCCCTGTCCGACCGTGTGGCCGTCATGTTCGACGGCCGCATCATGGGCGAACGCCTGCCGGGCCAGACCACGACCGGAGAACTGGGATTGCTGATGGCAGGTGTCACGGACAGCGACGGCGTGCCGCCCGGCCCGGCCCGTGTCACAGACCTGCCGGAAGGACGTGCCTGATGGACAAGATGCCGAAATGGGCCGATGTCATCCTGACGCCGCTGATCTCGCTGATCCTGGCGATGGGGATTTCCGCGCTGGTGATCCTGGCCATCGGCGAAAGCCCGTGGGAGGCGCTGACGACCATGGTCGAAGGGGCGCTCGGCTCCTCCTATGGCTGGGGGTTCACGCTGTATTACGCAACGAACTTCATCTTTACCGGCCTGGCCGTGATGGTCGCCTATCACGCCGCCCTTTTCAACATCGGGGGTGAAGGTCAGGCCGCCATGGGGGGCCTTGGGGTGGCGCTGGTGCTGCTCTACCTGCCGCTGCCGCATTGGGGGCTGGCGCTGCCGGCGGCGATGATCGGGGCGGCGCTGTTCGGAGCCGCCTGGGCCTTCATCCCCGCGATCCTGCAGGCCAAGCGCGGCAGCCATATCGTGATCACCACGATCATGTTCAACTTCATTGCCGCCGCCGCCCTGAACTATGTGCTGGTCAACCTGCTGCGCCCGGTGGGCAGCATGGACCCCGCCTCGGCCCGTTTTCCCGACGCGACGAACCTGCCCAGCCTGTCCGAGATCGCGGCCGGTCTGGGAATGGACTGGGGCCGCAACACGCCGGTCAACGTGACCTTCTTTCTGGCGGTTCTGGCCTGCGTCCTGGTCTGGGCGCTGATCTGGCGCACGCGGCTCGGCTACCAGATCCGCGCCTTGGGCAAGTCCGAACCCGGTGCCGTCTATGCCGGCATCAACCCGGTCCGCATCACCGTCATCGCGATGCTGATCTCGGGCGGGCTGGCGGGTCTGATGGCCATCAACAACGTCATGGGCGAATCCGAGCGTCTGGTCCTGAACGCGGTCGAGGGTGCGGGCTTCATCGGCATCGCGGTGGCGCTGATGGGCCGCAACCATCCCTTTGGCATCTTCCTGGCGGCGCTGCTGTTCGGCTTTTTGTACCAGGGCGGGGGCGAACTGGCGCTTTGGACCTCGATCCCCCGCGAATTGATCATCGTGATCCAGGCGTTGGTGATCCTGTTCACGGGCGCGCTGGACAACATGGTGCGAATGCCGCTGGAGCGCGTCTTCCTTGCCGCAAGGCGCAACAAGGGGGCCGCAAGATGATCCTCAAGGATTCGCTGATCGCGGTCATCGTGCTGGCCATCTGCGTGATCTGGGCCCTGGCCGACGGCGCCGCGGCCCAGCAGGGCATCGGCAGCGCGCTGCGGCTGATGACGCCCTTGCTGCTGGCCTGCCTGGCGGGCCTTTATTCCGAACGTGCCGGCGTCTTCGACATCGGGCTGGAGGGCAAGATGCTGATGGCGGCCTTTACCGCAGCCTCGGTCGCCTATCTGACCGGCAGCGCCTGGCTGGGGCTGGCCGCAGGGATTGCCGGATCGCTGTCGCTGTCGCTGATCCACGGGCTGGCCTCGATCACCTTCATGGGAAATCAGCTGATCTCGGGCGTGGCGATCAACTTCCTGGCGTCGGGGCTGACGGTGCTGGTGGGGCAGAACGCCTTTGGCCTGGGCGGGCGCACACCGGCGCTGACGGGGACAGGGCGGTTCCAGCCGATCACCCTCCCATTTGCCGAAACGCTGCGCGGCGTGCCGGTGCTGGGGCCGATCTATTCGGGTCTGATCTCGGGGCAGACGGTTCTGGTCTATGTCGCCTTTGCGATGGTGCCGCTGACCTGGTGGGTGTTGTTTCGCACGCGCTTTGGCCTGCGGTTGCGGGCGGTCGGGGAGAATCCGGCATCGGTGGACACGGCCGGCGTATCGGTGACACGGCTGCGCTACACGGCCGTTGCGATCTGCGGGGTGCTGACAGGCATCGCGGGCGCTTATCTGGCCACGGGCCTGTCGGCCGGCTTTGTCAAGGAAATGACGGCGGGCCGCGGCTTTATTGCGCTGGCGGCACTGATCTTTGCCAAGTGGCGGCCGTGGCAGGCGCTGTTCGCAACCTTCCTCTTTGGCCTGCTGGAGGCGATCGCGAACCTTTACCCAAACCTGGACCTGGGCATCATCACGGTGCCGTCGATGTTCATGAACGCGCTGCCCTATATCCTGACGGTCGTCATCCTGGCGGGCTTCGTGGGGCGCGCCATCCCGCCGCGCGCGGGCGGAGAGCCTTATGTCAAGGAGCGTTGAACTGGCCGCACTCATCCGCGACCGCGCGGGTGAGGAAGCTCCCGAGATCGGCCTGATCCTGGGATCGGGCCTCGGCCACCTGTCCGAAAAGGTCGAAGGCACGGCCATCCCTTATTCCGACCTGCCGGGCTTTCCACATGCCGGCGTTTCAGGCCATGTCCCGCAACTGGTCATCGGCCGGTTGGAGGGGCGGCGGGTCGCCGTTCTGGGCGGACGGGCGCATTACTATGAATCGGGGCGGGCCGACGTGATGCGCCTGCCGCTCGAGGTGCTGGCGGCCCTTGGGTGCCGGCGGCTGATACTGACCAATGCGGCGGGCTCATTGCGGACGGACATTCCGCCTGGCGGACTGATGCTGCTGAACGACCATATCGCCTTCGCGGGCACGAACCCGCTGATCGGCGAGGCGACTGATGCACGCTTCGTTCCAATGACCGATGCCCATGACGTCCGGATGCGCGCGGCGCTGCTGGCCGCGGCCCGCGCCGAGCGGGTCGAACTGCCCGAAGGCGTTTATTGCTGGTTTTCCGGCCCAAGCTTCGAAACGCCGGCCGAGATTCGCGCGGCCCGCATCCTGGGGGCCGATGCGGTGGGAATGTCCACCGTTCCGGAAATCATCCTGGCGCGCTTTCTGGGCCTGCGCGCGGCGGCCATCTCGGTCATCACCAACATGGGCGCGGGGCTGTCGGACGAGGCCATCAGCCACGACCACACCAAGGCCATGGCACCGCTGGGGGCCGCCAAGCTGGAGGCGGTCCTGCGCCGTTTCCTGCGCGACGAATTGGGGGACGAGCACCTGGCCAGACCGTCCTGACCTTCGGCCGCCTTTTCGAACGCCACCTCGCCATGGCTCAGCGGCCTGCCCCCTTGATATCAGGATGCGCCAGTGATCGAAGCAGATTCGCCACAGCCTGGTCGCGCAGTCTCATGTCTCATTCATGACGGGCATGTACCGGCTCGGACATTCCGTCTCTCCGGGTCCGGCAATCCGCACGGCCACCCGCAGCATCCGGTTCGGGGGCGGGGTCGCTGTCTGTGGCTGGGCCTTGGCATGTTCGATATGGCAGATGTCCGTGCGGATTGCCTTAGCTGGCGGCGACCTGCTCCACTGCCGCCTCCACGGCACCTGTCGCGGCCTCCAGGTCGGTCAGGCCCTCCAGTGCCACCCTCCGGCCGCGTCCGTCGTCATGCCGTTCGCGGTGCCGGCGGTAGCGGGGATCATAGTGATCCTGCAGCAATCCTTCGGACAGCGCCCTCCATTCCTGACGCGCCAGCTGGCCGCGCCAGGTGGAGATGCGTTCGGCCGGATGCGCGGATGCGAGGCGGTCCAGAATGGCCGTGACCCGCGCGGGCTCCTCGACCATGTCGCGATAGCTGGCGGCGGTAAAGGCGGCGCGGGCCGCAACGGGGATGTCCAACTGAATACGGGGGGCGGTGCAGATCGCCTGCCATATCGCCTTGGGCAGGTTCAGGTTGCCGATGCGGCTGCTTTCGGCCTCCACCACGACCGGACGCGCGGGATCCAGCGCCTCCAGCGCCAGCGCCAGTCGCCCTTCGAACATCTTTTGGCTGGGCTGGCCGCCGGGCATGGCGCCGAACAGGCTGCCCCGATGGTTGGCCAGACCTTCAAGGTCGATGACCTGATGACCACGTGCCGCAAGTCGCGCCAGGATCTGCGTCTTGCCGCTGCCGGTGTTGCCATCCAGAACGATCACCCGCGAAGGGATGGGGCCATTCTGCACGCGGTCGACAACCAGTGCGCGCCACGCCTTGTACCCGCCTTCGATCCGGCCCACGCGCCAGCCGATCTGGCCAAGGATCGTCGCAAAGCTGCCCGAACGCTGGCCGCCGCGCCAGCAATAGACCAGGGGCTTCCACCCGCCGCCATGGCCGGCCAGGGGGCCGGTGACATGGCGCGCGGCATTCACCGCCACCAGGGCGGCACCGATCTTGCGCGCGTCAAAGGGAGAAACCTGCTTGTAGATCGTGCCGACCCGCGCCCGCTCCTCGTCGTCAAGGACCGGCAGGTTGATGGCGCCGGGCAGGTGATCCTCCGCATATTCCGCAGGCGCGCGGACATCGATGATCTGGTCGAACCCCGTCAGGGCGGGGTCCGCCACGCTGCTCAGTCGCAGGGTCAAGATCAGAAGACGTAGACGGGCGTGCCGACCGGCACCTGGTCGAACAGGCTGATCACCGCCTCGTTGCGCATCCTGAGGCAACCATTCGACACCGCCCGTCCGATCGAGCCGGGATCAGTGGTGCCGTGGATGCGGATGGCCGTATCCTCGCCCCGGTCGTTGTACAGGTACAGCGCCCGCGCCCCCAAGGGGTTCTGCGGCCCGCCCGGCATCCCGTCGGCATATTTCGCATAAGCGTCCGGATTGCGCTCGATCATCTCGTTCGTGGGGCGCCAGCTGGGCCATTCCACCTTGCGGCCGATGGTGGCCTTGCCCTTCCAGACCAGTTCGGCCGTTCCCACGGCCACGCCATAACGGACCGCCTTGCCCGGGGCCGTCACGTGGTAGAGAAAGAAGTCGCGGCTGACGACGACAATGCTGCCCACCTCGAAATCATCGCGGATCGCCACTTCCGTCGGCGCATAAGGGTCGGCTGCGGCAGGGGCGGCGGCAGGCGCGGCCTGCGCCATCACCAGTGACGGCGCGGCGACCAGCGGCAGGGCCAGCAGGATCATCTGACGGCGGTTCATTGCGGTTGTCCTCGTCCGGTTCATTCAATGCACCGATACAGGAAAACCCTGCCCGGCCGCAACTCACGACGCCGCGTGGGCATTGCATCTTGACCGGGCGGCGGTGGGGGCACATCTGTTGGAGATGACCGCCGCACCCCGTCCCGCCTGCTGCGCCCGCAAGGCGCCCGTACGCCCTGCACATCTGTGCCGCGGCCGGGGCGATCGGGCCTGCCGCTGTCATCCGGCGGCACGGCTGCGCCTGGCGCGACCCGCGCCACTGCCGGAACCGCTGCGGCCCGATGCCTATCCGCGCCGCGATCTGCCCGATCGCGCGCCCTCACGCCCGCAGGCGCCACCTCTGCCCTGATGTTGCCGCCCTTCCCGCAA
>VGDE01000108.1 GCA_016869875.1 Alphaproteobacteria bacterium | reverse complement strand
ACAACGCGCTCTCGGAGTGCCATAGGATGCGGTCTGCCCATATCATCCCTCCACCTGTCATGCAGGCAGGGAATCACAGATCAAGCCACAGGGGTATCCTGAATCGGGAAAACCGCAACACGCTCTATTGTTATGAATCCTGGCCCTTCTGTATCTCCGTTCTGCTATCCACGAACTTATGCCGGCGGGACAGGCCAATTGGCTGCTTGCGGGTCGAGGCCATGATGCAGACTGGCTGCAAGTGGCCACTGAGGAAAAAGATTGAAGCTTGGACATCCTCGACAGATCGTCCTGTAAGAAGACGGTCACACACGAAAAGCGGCGCAACCGCATTAAGAACATGTTCGGACGGATGAAGGATTCAGTGCGCGCCGCCACTCGATACCACCGATCCCCGGAGACTTTACTCTCCGCTATCGCCCTCGCAGCCACCATTCTGTTCTGGCTCTTACGAGCGATTGGACTGGCGCCTAGGCAGATCCGGTCCAAGGACATGGGCAGTAGCTCATCTGCCCCAAAAATATGCCGCCGTGACCAACAGCGCCAACATCTCAAACTGGCTCCGATCCCGCAGCCAATTCGGACAGATCCTACTTGCTGGTAGCGCACGCTTGGCACATTAGGCCGGTCAATGCCCAAAGTGCCATCTCCGCAAGGGAGCCGAGTATGAGCTATTTTCCCCAGTGGCCGCTGACCCGCAGCGCGGTCGTCCTGCCCGATGAACGCCTGCCATGGCCTGCGGCAATCCCGATGGGGGTGCAGCATCTGGTGGCAATGTCGGGTGCAACCATTCTGGCGCCCCTGCTGATGGGTTTCGACCCTAACCTGGCGATCCTGTTTTCGGGCGTCGGCACGCTGATCTTCTTTCTGTGCACCGGCGGGCGGATGCCCAGCTATCTTGGTTCATCCTTTTCCTTCATTGCCGTGGTGATTGCAGTCACCGGCTATCCGGGCACCGGAGCCAATGCGAATATTGGCTCCGCTCTTGGCGGGATCATTGCGGCTGGCGCGCTTTACGCCCTGATAGGCATCATCGTCATGGCAACGGGCACAGGCTGGATCGAGCGGTTGATGCCACCCGCTGTCACCGGCGCAATTGGTGCGGCTATTGGCCTGAACCTTGCCCCGGTCGGCGTCCAGGGCATTCAGGGGAGTGGGGCGCATACAAGCGTCGCGCTGCTCACCTTGCTGTCTGTCGCACTGTTTTCGACCTATGGCACCGTCGCGACCAAGCGGGTGTCGATCCTGCTGGGGATCGTGGTCGGCTATGTTGCGGTGCTGGTCCTGGGCAACGGCATGGGTCTATTGCCCGCTATCGACTTCGCAGCGTTGACTGCTGCGCCCTGGTTCGGCGCGCCGACCTTCCACCGGCCGGTCTTCGAGACGTCCGCCATGCTGCTGATCGCGCCAGTCGCCTTGATCCTGGTCGCCGAGAATTTGGGCCACATCAAGGCGATTGGCGGCATGACGGGCCAGAACATGGACCCCTATATCGGGCGTGGCTTTGTGGGCGACGGTATAGCCACCATGGTTTCCGGCGCAGCTGGCGGCACCGGCGTCACCACCTATGTGGAAAACATGGGTGTCATGGCGGTGACGCGCGTGTTTTCGACTCTTGTTTTCGTGATTGCGGCATGTGTCGCCATCATACTTGGTTTTTCGCCCAAGTTCGGAATGCTGCTGCGTACCATCCCCGAGCCGGTCCTAGGAGGCCTAGCAGTCGCCGTCTTCGGGCTGATCGCTGCGGCGATGATCCGGCTGTGGGTCGACAACAAGGTAGATTTTTCTGACCCGAGAAACCTGTTCACTGTGGGCGTCACACTCGTCTTCGGCTCGGGGGATTTTTCTTTTTCGGTCGGCAGCTTTGCAATCGGAGGCATTGGAACTGCAACGCTGGCAGCGTTGATCCTGTATCAACTCCTCGGCATTGGCAGGAGGTAATAGATAGCCTCATTGATGGGAAAGTTTTTCTTGTGCAGCGTCACTTGTATTATCAGTTTTCCAGGTGGCAATTTTGGCTTGAGCAGCCGGGGTGGGAGACAGAGCAGGGTTTACGGCAGATAAGTGGCCTTGAAGCCGAAAAGCGACAATCATCTGGTGGCGGCTGTCGCCATCTTCCTGAGAGTTGATGAAAGCGGAATCAAAATTCGTGTAGCTGAACCCCCTGCAAAGATTGCTTTGCAACGGCGCGCCCTTTCCGGACACCAGCGGCAGGAGCATCCTTCGGCGTAATCAGTCGGATATGGGACGCCGCCCCGCCTTGAACGTTGAACATGCTAATTTCGCGCGTCAATTCCTCTGCCTGTTGACGTAGGGAAATGGACGCGGCCGTCGCTTCTTCGGCAACTGCCGCATTCTGCTGAGTGACGCGGTCCAACTGGTTCACGCCTGCATTGATTTCCGCCAGCCCAATCGATTGTTCTCTGACCGCAACCGAGATGCCG
This sequence comes from Alphaproteobacteria bacterium, assembly GCA_016869875.1. Taxonomy (GTDB): domain Bacteria; phylum Pseudomonadota; class Alphaproteobacteria; order Rhodobacterales; family Rhodobacteraceae; genus Paracoccus. The sequence continues at coordinate 8,259 of VGDE01000108.1, read as the reverse complement.
CCGACTTGGTCCGAGATGATCGCAGCACGTTGAAGGATCTGCTCAAGCCCCTCCCCTGTTTGGCCGACGAGCGCAGAGCCTGCCCTAACGTGCTGAGAGCTGTCAGAGATCAGCGTCCGAACCTCGCGTGCGGATTCGGCTGCGCGCTGTGCAAGGCCGCGGACCTCCGACGCCACCACAGCGAAGCCGCGTCCGGCCTCGCCGGCGCGAGCCGCCTCGACACCGGCATTCAGCGCAAGCAGATTGGTCTGGAACGAGATATCATCAATGACATCGATAATGCGGGAAATCTGCTCGGACGAATGTTCGATCCTCTGCATCGCTTCGACAGCGCAGCGCACCACCGCGACACTTTCCTCCGCGATTGCGCGGTTCTGGCCGCTGGCGACCTCAGCCTCGCGCGCACTGTCAGCTGTCTGGCGCAGGCTTTCGTTCATCTCGTTCAGCGCTGCGGCCGACTGCTCCAGAGTCGCGGCCTGTGTTTCGGCCCTGCTGGACAGATCCCCGGCTGCGTTGCTGATCTCGTCCGCGCCGCCATGCACCTGTCCGGCGACGGCGGCGATGCGCTGCATCGTGCCTGCCAACTGGGAAGCGACACTATTGAACGTCAGTCGCAGACTGTCATAGGCCTGAGGAAAGGGGTCGTGTAAGGGATTCTGGATCTGGTGCGTCATGTCACCCGCTGCCAGACGGTCAAGCCCTTCGCCGATTTCGGAAACGACGCGATGCTGGCGCTTGGCTTCCGCGGTCGCTGCAGCTTCGGCCTCGGCTCTGCTCGCTTCCGCAGCGGCCTCCAGGCGCCGGGCCTCGTGGGTGTTGTCGCGAAAGACCGCAACGGCCGATGCCATCGCACCAATCTCGTCCCCACGCGTGGAATAGGGGATGGCAGTGTCCGTCTTGCCTTGAGCAAGCGACCGCATGACCAGCGTCATGGCCTCGATTGGCCGTGAGATGGCTTGGGCACTGAATCCCACCAGCAGTAGGGTGGCGACAAGCAGGCCTACCGCAAGCATCAAGGTGCGGTCACGCGTCGCTACAACATGAGCGAGCAACGTCGCGCGCGGGACAGTCATGACCAGTGTCCAGGCCTCCTCCACACCTGCGAAGCGGACGCTGCTGGTCAACAGCAGGGTGGGCTGTCCATCCACATCGACATGACGCATATCGGCGCCTGTCAACCATTCCTGTTCGGCGGCCGTCAAGGGCGTGCCAAGACGACTTGAATCCTGATGAGTGATCCACGTGCCTGTGTCGCTGGCGAGCTTGATGGTGCCGTCTCCGAATGGACGCAGCTGTGCAATGCGGGATGCCAGGCTTTGAAGCAGCATATCGGCCGTTATGATCCCAACATTCATGTCTTGATGACGGATGACACTGCTCATGGTAACCATCAGCGCGTCTTGGCCATTTACAGGATAATTGTAAGGCGGCGTGATCGTGGGGCGGTTTTCCTGCAGGGGCCGCAGGTACCACTGCAAGGCGCTGGACGGGCGGGTCATGTCCAGCACCTCGACCTCCATACGACCCGGTTGTTCATAGTAGAACCACGCCGCATAGCGGCCCATTGCATCGGCATACTGATCGCCGATATGTGCCCGATCCTCATCGGGACCATTGGGTTCGAAAGCCAACGTCATCCCCAGCAAGTCATCACGCGTTGCCAGGATCTGTTTCACGATATCGCCGAAAGGTGCGCGCCCCGTCCCTGCCCTGAGCGATCCTTCGACGGCGGCGGCGGCGGCGTTCAACGTGCTTAGTACGACATCAAGCTCCTGCGTGACGGTCGCGTTGTATTCTCCCATCAACGCCCGCGCCCGTGCCTCTGCCTCATCGTTGGATGCACGCGACATCAGGCTGATCGTCAGGACAATAACTGAAAGAACCGCGCAACTGGTCAACGTTGCAGAGGCCAGCACCAATTTGGTCCGAATAGATAGTGAAGCTAGCCTCATCGTGGCACTCCAAGCATGTGTCCAGAGGTGCGTAGCAGAGACTTCTTACGATGCGCTTAATTCAATGGCGGTGAAGCTATCAGCCGGACGTTGAGCTACTCCTTGGGAATCGGAAAGTAAGGGACGCTACGACCTGACGTCTGGTGGTGGACTGCCCCCGCTGTATGGTCCATTGGATTGAATGCTTCTGGTGCGGGCGTGCGATATTCCGAGGATCTGTGCGGCCTGATCGTATTATAGTGGCGACGCTATCGCTCCATGAGGATCTGGGTCTTCTTGAGCGAGTAGAAGGCCTCGGCGTTCAGCAGCTCGTCACGGAACCGGGCGTTGAGCTCTCGCAGTAGCCCGTGGTCGGGGAAACAGTCCGCCGGACTGTTTTCTGACCCTCCTCCATCCTAAGGTGAGCCCGGTTCGATGAAGGCGGTTTTGGCGCCGATTGCTCCGATCCGGCCGCGCACCTTCCTGGCGATGAATTCCGCGCCGTTGTCAGACCTTATGAACTCGGGCGGCCCCTCCGCATGATGAACAGGCTTATCAGGGCGTCAACCACGGCGGTAGAATTCAACCTGCGCCCGACATGGATCACCAGCGCCTCCTTCGTAAACTCGTCCATCATATTGAGCATGCGGAACAGTCACCCGTCCTGCGTCCGGTCCTGGACGATGCCATGGGACCGGACATGGTTTCCGTCAGCCGTTCCTCGTCCGGTGCGCCGCAGGGAACCTTGCGGCTTGCGTCGATCGGTGCTGCCAGAGTGTGCGGCAGGCGCGGCGCTCGGATATGCCAAGGCTGCCGCACATGCGATGGCGCGAAGGGCTCAGAAGTTCCTCCGTCCCGCCTCGCTCAGGATCGTTCGGCACGATCTTGAACCAGTGGCGGCTCGCGCCTCACTGTCCAGGATCAGGTCTGACACCGCGCGCCGCAGCCTCTGGTTCTCCGTCTTAAGCTCCTTGAGCCGCTTGAGCTGATCGGGGTTCGTGCCGCCATACTGCCTGCGCCAGCGGCAATACGTCGGTTTCGTCACGCCGATCTGGCGTACCGCGTCCGCAATTGCCGTTTGGTGCCCCTGCAACACTTCAACTTGCCGAAGACTCAGCAAGGTCTGTTCGGGCCTGTCTCGCTCTCCTGCCATTTCTGGTCCTCCTGAGCGGGATAACTCTACCCCAATGGCTGGACCACTTCAGTGGAGCACTCCAGTGGTAGCGACAACTTGATCCATCCACTGTCTTATCCTGCGATGGTCGGACGTTGATCAACGGCGGAAGATAAATCCTGTGGCAGCTGAGGCGCCGCACGTATCCGGGAATGTCGGAGCAATCTAGATGATCTGCCGACCGCACCCTCTTCGCCATCGTCCGTCGAAGCCGCTCAGATGGTGGGTGGCTTCCCTCTTTTCCAAGCTTGAGGACACCGAGGCGGAGTTTACAGGCGTCCGGGGTATTTGGATCGAACGGCTTGCCTGCCCGTTCCGCCGCTTCTTCATGGTTGGGATGTTCCGGGTTGCTGATGCAGCTGGGGAAGCGCTTGTATCTTGAGGTTCCGCCCAGCTCCTCGGGTGGGCATCTTCCAGTAATCTCGCGCAAGCGGGGACAAAGGCTGCCGGGCATCGGCTTACCGGTGATCGTCGGCTCGATCAAATGGCCCAGTGCTCACCGGAGTCGTAAGTGCGGCGAAGCGGAGCTGTTCCGGCGGCGTCTCGCCTGTTGCAGGGATGGCATCCGTGGTGGTTCTACTATCGTCATGCGCGGCGCAATCGACGATTTCGACCGGCAGGAAAGGAGCAGCATCCGGCTCCAGTCCCGCTTCGGGCACATAGCGCGGGTTGCGGCGCCATTTGAAGATCAGCTTGGCGTTCTTCCCCTGGCGCTGCGCATGTTGGCATGGATACAAAAGGTAGGATCGTCGCATTCGCAGTGCCATCATCTCTGACCGGGCCTCTTGCTCTCCAGGGCAGTGCAATCCTGCGGGTGCTAGATGCTTTGGCTCTGGAAAGTGGTAGGTATGGGCACACTAGAGGTCATGTGGCGCAGGAGCATCTCCTTGCGCCACATGTGCTTGCACCTTTACAGCTCCGTCGAACTCTCCGTCTGACCTGACAGTCCGATCGCATCTGGAGCCTGCTGGCGTTTCAGTTGACAGTATCCTGCCCGGCCGCCCGCCCGGGTGTAAGGAAGAACCGCATCATCGCATTGGTTGCGGAGGGCCCGGAGGCGGTGTGGCTGCCTTCCGACGAACCGCCGGACCAAGCATGGCCCAAGCCGTCAACGACCCAAGACTCAATCCGAAGCCCGGCATCTGCGTCGCGGTAACGCGTGACCTGAACATTGCGTCCCTCCAGCTTTGCCGCCGCAGCACGCCGCTGAAGCCCCGGCTGTACGCGCAGCGACTGCTGCAGGACCGCCTGCCCATTTGCCGGGGCAACGGTCCGATCAGCACTCCCATGCAGCACGAACAGCCGGCATCCAACCCCTTTGCCTTGGTCGGACCCGCCGCGTGACATTGCTGCGAACGCCGATCCCATGTCGCTGGCCGCCCCGTTGGGCAAGCCCGAATGGCAGCCCACGGCGCCGAAATCCTCGGGAAAGACTGAGCCCAAGGTGACAGCCATGGCTCCGCCCGCGGAAAGACCCATGGCGAACCGGCAATCCGGCGGAATGGCAAACTCATGTCCGATCGTGCGCGTCAGGTCGGTCAGGAAGGCAGCCTCGCCCCCTTGCGCGGCCGTGTGCCGAGGTTCGAACCAGTTCCAGCAACGGTTCATGTTGGCCTGTGAAGGCTGAGCCGGAGCGATCACAAGAACACGGTGTTGCTCGGCAGCTTCAAGGATCCCGGTACCACGCGCGAAATCATCGGGATCTTGCGTGCAGCCATGCAGCAGCAGGATCAGCCCTGCGGGATCGGCGCCTTCCTGGAGGGAGGCTGGCACGTACATCCGGAATTCACGCGAGAATCCTGCGGCCTGATGGGTTTTCCAGAGCCATTGCGCTCCTTCAGGCAGGATCATGTCGCCGCGACCCTGTCCCGGCAGTCCTTGCCGCCCTGCCAGGCCTTTCAATCCGGCAAGCGCCTCAAAACCCTGCGACGGCATGGAAGGCAGGCCCGTCATGCCCTTCATCCCTGCAAGCGTGCCAAGAGCTTCTGCGGGCATCGAGGGCAGGGCCGAGTTTGTTGCCAAACCGGCGGGTGCGGATGATCCCAGGTGCGACTGGATCATCTGCGTCACTTCGGACAGTTGCCCCGAGCGCATCAGCCTGGTGATCTCGGTCATGTTCATGTGCATCGGCTTTGTCATGGTTCAGCGTCCTTTGCTGTGGCGACAGGCCTCGAGGGCCTTCTTGACCTCGCCGGTTGCCTGAATGGTGCCAAGAATCTCGATCGAACGGATCGTGGCGGGAATGAGTTCGGCGGGAATATCGCTGGCGAAGCGGGCGAGTCCGATCACGCGCAGGTCCAGCATTTCATGGGCGTCGGCCAGGGACTGCAGCTCGCTTCGGGACACGTCCCGCAGGCCCATCATGAAATCCTCGCGGATGATGGTAGGCGATACGGCCGCATCGTGGCGATCCAGCTGCGCCCGGATGGCGGCGCGGATCAGATCACTGCGGCTGGCGTAAAAGCCCTCCCGCACCAGCAGGTCAATGCGGCCAAGGTCAACAAAACCAAGGTTGATGGTGATCTTTTCAGTGTCAGCGACGCGCGCCGGTGAGGGAGTTGCCATGATTTCGCCTTTCCTTATCCTTCCATATGGATGGTGACAGACCGGATACAAGAGGACTTTGGACTTTTGTCCTGAACGCTGGATTCTTTACCACCTGCTCTGAATGAAGAAGGCGTCAACCATTGTGCCTGTCCGCAGTCCCTGAAGACCTGATGGCTGCTGGACAGGCCTCGATCACCCGAGTGACTTACTGATCCGCGACATTGAATACGACCCAAGCGACTTTGAATGCATTGAATGGGCTACCGGCTGAACTAAACCGGCAGGCCCTTGGGCCACGTCTGTGACAACGGGTTTGACAGCGGCCGTGGGCGATAGATCTTGGCCGCCATGCAGTCGGGCGGAGTCAACATCGGCTACATTCGCAGGATAAAAACAGGCGCTAGAGGAAGTCATCAAGCGGGGGTAGTCGCCCTATCCACTGCATCGCCGCTTGCTGTCTCAGAAGGCGGACAAAGGCGAACTTGCCGGTGCTGTCACTTGCCGCAAGAAGATACAGCTCGCCCTTGGCGGTCCGCACTTCGGCGACAACATCTGCAGGGACACAGCCATCGACGTCGGCAGGTGCGGCATCTCCTGTCGTGGATGACAGGAACCGGATCGAAAATGCCTGCTGAGTTGTCACGGACGGTCAAAGAACTCGACCCTGCCGTCTTTGAAGTTGTAATAGGCTCCTACAACTTTCAGTGTTCCAGCCTTCTGGGGATCAAGCATGAGAGGATTGGCGCGTTCACGCAACTGCCGAACCTGGCGACGGACGTTCTGACGCACTGCCGCCTCCATCGGATCACCTGCTGCATCGCGCGCTTCAAGCACTGCCGGTATGATGGGCTCGATCATCTGGCCAATCGTACCTGGAAAATGGGCGTTCTCCGCCACCACCCTCATCGCCGCCTTCACTGCGCCGCATGATTCATGACCCATCACGACCACAAGAGGAACGTGCAATACCGCCACCGCATATTCGACGGACCCCAAGGCAACGGTGTCGATAGTATTGCCTGCATTGCGGATAATGAAAAGCTCTCCCAGTCCTCGCCCGAACAGCAACTCCGGCGCTACTCGGCTGTCCGAGCAGGTCACATAAGCCACGAAGGGCGCCTGACCCTCGGCAAGTTCAAGCCGCCGGCCGGATGAAAAGTCGGGACGCGGCTGGCGTCCAGCAAGAAAGGCTTCGTTCCCTTCCTTTAGAAGTTCCAAAGCCGCATCAGGGGATATATCTGCGTAGCCATCCTTCACCGGCACCGGCCTTGGCAAGTAAGATTTGCCTCTCTGCTCCTGTGCAAGCGCAGGCGCCATGACGCCTGCAGCCGCCATGGCACCTCCTGAAACCAGCAGCGCGCGGCGCGTGAGATGACGGGTTGGCTGAGATTCATTGCACATCAAGTAGTCCTATCAGTTCGGCATCACCAGTTAGGTGGCTCCATCAAATAGCTCATACAATAACAGGCTGCCTTACGGAAACCAAACTGTCTCAATGGGACCAGCTGTTACCCGCATCCGGACCTGTTGCACCAATTGCATGAGGGGGCGTCAGTCTGCTGCGGGCCGACCCGGCGCGACAGTCAGACCGGGCGCGCCGTGACGACGCGCGGCGCCCCGGGATCCTGCGGGTCCCTGAAGAGAACCATCGGGTCTGGGGCATGGGGCTGGTTCATCATGGGCATCGCAGCTTCGCGATATCCGAGCCTTCGCCACAGCGAGCGGCTGGCGGAAGCGGGCATGGAGCCAGCGGTCGGCAGTGTTGGCGAGGCTGCGACAAGGCGCTGGCCGAGACGATCAACGGGCTGTTCAAGGCCGAGGTCCTCCACCGCCGCGGATCTTGGCGCAGCTTCGAAGCGGTGGAATAGGCCATGCTCGAAGGGGTGGACCGGTTCAACAACCGCCGCCTGCCGGAGCCGATCGTGAGCATCCCGCCGGCCGAAGCCGAAGCCAATTCCCATGCAGTTCCGGAACATCAACCTATGCCCGCGCAACCAACGAAAATCAGCCTCCGGCAAACCTGGCGTGGTTCAGGCCGTCCATGACTGGTCCTTTTCGAGGTAGACAATCTCCAGTACAATCAGAACGCTAGATGGTCCGGCTCGTTGACGCTTGGCCTGCCCCCCTGGGGTGACCGGGGCACCGCTCGCAGGATGACCAGGTCGGCCAGGACGTCGAACATCGCGGTCGGGTTCAGCTTCCGGTCGATCCTGATGGCCCGGCACTCCCGGCTGAACTCGTCAATGACATGAGCAGGCGGCACTTCCGCCCGTCATGGGTCCGGCTCTCGACGGGGGCGCAGGACCGGACGTGGTTCGCCCGCTCCGGCCGCAGACGGAGGCACGACCCGTCGTTCAGCCAGAGCCGGCCCTTCCTGGGCTGCTTTCGGGGAACCTTCAGCTTCGGGGGGAAAAGGCGCCACCGGAGCCTTTCGTGATCCTTCTCAGTCCCTCGCCGGATCCGCTCGACGCGCCTGGCCTTCACGATCCAGGCCGTGATGCGCCGGTACCCGCAGCGCCCGTCCGGGCTGGCAAGCGCGACAATGTCTGCGGTCAGCGCGTCCTCGTCGGCTTGTCCGCGCGGCGCTTTCCTTTTGCGTTGCTCGAT
>VGDE01000107.1 GCA_016869875.1 Alphaproteobacteria bacterium | reverse complement strand
ACTTTCCGCTGATGCCGCGCATGTACATGGCGCTGGCGCAGGCAGACCGGCATCCGATCACCGACATCATCCGGCAAACGCCCGAGATCCCGGAAAACTGCCAATGGGGCATCTTCCTGCGCAACCATGACGAGTTGACGCTGGAAATGGTGACGTCCGAGGAGCGTGACTATCTGTGGCAGACCTATGCCGCCGACACGCGCGCGCGCATCAACCTCGGCATCCGCCGCCGACTGGCGCCGCTGATGCAGAACGACCGCCGCAAGATCGAGCTGATGAACTCGATGCTGCTGTCGATGCCGGGAACGCCGATCATCTACTATGGTGATGAAATCGGCATGGGCGACAACTATTACCTGGGCGACCGGGATGGCGTCCGCACGCCGATGCAATGGTCGGGCGACCGCAACGCCGGCTTTTCCACCGCCAAGCCCCAGCAGCTTTACCTGCCTGCGATCATCGACGCGGTTTATGGCCATCAGGTCATCAACGTCGAGGCGCAGGCGGACGACCCGTCATCGCTGTTGAACTGGATGCGGAGGATGATCACCGTCCGCCGTCAGCACCCGGCCTTCGGTCGGGGCACGATGACGCTGCTTTACCCGCGCAACCGCAAGGTGCTGGCCTATATCCGCGAATATGAGGAGCGGGCCTATCTGTGCGTCGCGAACCTGTCGGATGCCGCGCAGGCGGTCGAACTGGAACTGGGACGCCACCGGGACAAGGTGCCCGTCGAGTTGACCGGGCGCTCTGCCTTTCCGCCGATCGGCGACCTGCCCTACATGCTGACGCTGCCGGCCTACGGCTTCTACTGGTTCGCTCTTGGCGATCAGGAAGAGTCGCCGTCCTGGCACGAACAGCTGCCCGACATCCTGCCCGAGTTCATGACGCTGACCACGCGCGACGGGCGCGTCCAGACGGCGCTGAAGGGCCGCGAAGGCGCGCATTTCCAGGATGACGTCCTGCCGCAGTGGCTGCCGCTGCAACGCTGGTTCGCCAGCAAGGACGAGACGATCCATTCGGTCCGCATGGTGCCGATGGGCGAGCTTGAGGCCGATCACGCGCTGGTTTCGGTCGAGGTGACGCTGGCGGATGGTCAGCACAGCTACTTCCTGCCCCTGTCGGCCCGGTGGGGCGATGAAAACATGCGCCCCGGTGCACCCAAGCTGTCCTATACGCTTGCCAAGATCCGTCACACCGCTCGCGTCGGCGCGCTAGTGGACGGCGCCTATGACGAGCGTCTGCCGGGCCTGTTCCTGCAGGCGATGAAGGATGACCTGTCCAAGGGCGCGCTGCGCTTTGTCGGCAGCGATGCGCTGCGCGAGATCACCGAACCGGGCGATCCGCGCCAGTTGGGGGTGGAGCAGTCCAACATCTCGATCGCCTTCAGCGACAAGATCATCCTCAAGCTGTATCGTCGCCTGCGCGGTGGCGAACAGCCGGATGTCGAGGTCGCGCGCTTTCTGACCGAAACGGCGGGCTATGCCCATACGCCACGCTATCTGGGTCAGGTGTCGCATGAGGCCGACGATCGGACCGTGCTGGCCGCCGCCTTTGCCTTTGTCGCCAATCGCGGCGATGCGTGGAACGGCATTTTGGACGCGCTGCTGCTGGAGTTCACCGAGCACGAATCCTGGCCGTCCGAGCACGAGCCGGGAGTGACCGCAACCGCGTTCGACTTTCCGCTGAGCATCGGCCGCCTGCTGGGCGAGCGGACGGCGCAGCTGCATGTGGCGCTGGCAACACCGACGGAGGATCCGGCCTTTGCGACCGAGGATCTGACCGCCGATCACCTGCGCGACTGGACAGCAACCGCTGAAGAGGAAGCCGCCGCCCTGCTGGAGCGGCTGGAACAGGCGGCCGGGCAGCTGCCCAAGGACGCCGCGCCCCTGGCACGCGAAGTGCTGGATCGGCGGGACGAGCTGATGTCGCGCATCCGTGCCGCGGGGCAGGCCGCACCTTCGGGCCAGTTGTCGCGCATCCACGGCGACTACCACCTGGGCCAGGTCCTTTTGGCGCAGAACGACGTGGCGATCATCGACTTCGAGGGCGAGCCAGCGCGCAGCCTTGAAGAGCGTCGCGCGAAATCCTCGCCCTTGCGGGATGTGGCGGGCATGCTGCGGTCCTTCGACTATGCCGCGCTGTCGGTCATTGCCCGTCATCGCCACGACGCGCCCGCCGGCACCGAACGCGCCCTTGCACGGATCGAGCAGTGGCGCCGCTCGGCAGCCGAGGATTTCCTGGCCGCCTATCGCGAACATGCGGCGGGCGCGCCGAACCTGCCTGACGACGCGGCGACGACGCAGGCGCTGCTGGATCTCTTTCTGCTGCAGAAGGCGATCTATGAAACCGGATACGAGCTTGGCAACCGCCCGACCTGGGTCGGCCTGCCTTTGCGCGGCATCCTCGATCTTTTGAACGAGGCGACATGAGCGAGACAGCATCCCTTCCCGACAGCCTGAAGTCTTCGGACATCGAGGCAATCCTGCGCGGCAACCACCACGATCCCTTTGCCGTGCTGGGCCGCCATGACGGGCAGTTGCGCGTCTTTGCCCCGCAGGCAGCCGAAGTGGCCGCGGTCACCTCCGACGGTGACACGATGCTGGAGCGTGTCCACCCCGAGGGGTTCTTCAGCGGACCCGCGCCGGACGGCAGCTATCGCCTGCGCATGTCGGCAGGCAGCCATGAATGGGAGGCCGAGGACCCATACCGCTTCGGCCCCGTGCTGGGCGAGATGGACGAATACCTTCTGGCGGAAGGCAGCCACAGGTGCCTTTACGACAAGCTGGGCGCGCATCCGATCACGCATGAAGGTGTCGAGGGCACGGCCTTTGCGGTCTGGGCCCCCAATGCCCGGCGCGTCAGCGTGGTGGGCCACTTCAACGCCTGGGACGGCCGGCGCCATCCGATGCGCAAGCGGATCGGCCCCGGCGTCTGGGAGCTGTTCATCCCCGGCCTCGCCCAAGGCGAAATCTACAAGTACGAGATCGTCAGCGCGCATGGCGAGCGCATGCCGCTGAAGTCCGATCCCGTCGGTTTCGCGCACGAGCAGCCGCCCGAGACCGCCTCGATCATCCACGGCCTGGTCAAGCATGACTGGCATGACAGCGGCTGGATGGCGGGACGCAGCGAGCGGCAGGATCGCAAGGCGCCGATCTCGATCTATGAGGTGCACCTGGGTTCCTGGCGGCGCGGCGGCGAGGGCGAGATCCTGGACTATGACGCCATCGGCGACCTGCTGGTGCCTTATGTCGTCGAGATGGGCTTTACCCATGTCGAGTTCCTGCCCGTCAGCGAACATCCCTTTACCGGCTCCTGGGGTTATCAGCCGATCGGCCTTTTTGCGCCCACCAGCCGCTTTGGCAGCCCGGAGGCTTTTGCCGGTCTGGTGGATCGCCTGCATCAGGCGGGCATCGGCGTGATCCTGGACTGGGTGCCGGCGCATTTTCCGTCGGATGCCCATGGACTTGCCCGCTTTGACGGCACCGCACTCTATGAACATGCCGATCCCCGGCAGGGCTTCCATCAGGACTGGAACACGCTGATCTACAACTTCGGCCGGCGCGAGGTGTCGAACTTCCTGCAGTCCAGCGCGCTGTACTGGCTGGACCGGTTCCATGTCGATGCGCTGCGCGTGGATGCGGTCGCCTCGATGCTGTACCTGGATTATTCGCGCAAGGAAGGCGAATGGATCCCGAACCAGTATGGCGGGCGCGAAAACCTCGAGGCCATCTCGTTCCTGCAGGACGTGAACGAACGCGTGCGGCAGGACCATCCGGGCGCCATCACCATCGCCGAAGAGTCGACCGCCTTTCCCAAAGTCAGCCGTCCGGTCGATGACGGTGGCCTCGGCTTCGGCTTCAAGTGGAACATGGGCTGGATGCACGACACGCTTGGCTATTTCCGGCGTGACCCGATCCACCGGCGCCACCACCAGAACGACCTGACCTTTGGAATGGTGTATGCCTTTTCAGAGGATTTCGTCCTGCCGCTGAGCCATGACGAGGTGGTCCACGGCAAGGGTTCGCTGATCCGGCAGATGGCGGGCGACCGTTGGCAGAAATTCGCGAACCTGCGTGCGTATTTCGGCTTCATGTGGACGCATCCGGGCAAGAAGCTGTTGTTCATGGGGGGCGAATTCGCGCAGGATCGCGAATGGAACCATGACCAGTCGCTGGACTGGCACCTGCTGGAGGACCCGCTGCACAAGGGGATGCAGCAGTTGGTGGCCGACCTGAACCGCCTGTACCGCGACCAGCCGGCGCTGCATCGGCTGGATTGCGATCCTGCGGGCTTTGAATGGATCGACGCCAGTGACGCTGCCCAGAGCGTGCTGGTCTATCTGCGCAAGTCGGACGACGATTCGCCCCCTTGCCTGGTCGTGTGCAACCTGACGCCCGAGCCGCACTATGACTATCGCGTGGGTGCGCCGCTGGCCGGGCGCTGGCGCGAGGCGCTGAACAGCGATGACGCCCGCTATGGCGGCTCGAACATGGGCAACCATGGTCCGGTCGAAACGGACGCCACGTTCTGGCACGGACAGGAAAACTCGTTGCGGCTGACGTTGCCGCCCCTGGCCACCATCGTTCTGACCCCTGACGCCGCATGACGGACCAGGGGAAACCGGCAAGGGAGAATGGGTTGGACGATCTCGAACAGCGCGCACAAAGCCACGGCATCCAGCCGGAATACGAAGGCATGGGCGGCACGACCCACAAGGCCCCGCCTGAAACGCTGCAGGCGCTGCTGGACGCCTTCGGCGCGCGCGAGGGCGAACCCGGACCCTTGACCGAGCAGCATCGGCTCGAAGCGCGCCCCGGCACCCGTTGTTACCTGCCCGAGGGCCACGGGCGGTCCTGGGGCGTTGCCCTGCAACTGTACCAGGTCCGCTCGGCGCGGAACTGGGGCATCGGTGATTTCGCGGATCTCAAGGAACTGGCCGCGCTTCTGGGCGGCGTGGGGGCCGACTTCATCGGCCTGAACCCGTTGCACGCGCTGTTTCTATCGAACCCCCGGCATTGCAGCCCGTTCTCGCCCTCGAATCGGCGGTTCCTGAACCCGCTCTATGTCGCGGTCGATCTTTTGCCCGGCTTTCATCCCGACATGGCCGATGCCGCGGACCTTGCCCGGCTGCGGGACGGGGATCTGGTCGATTACGCGGGCGTGGCCGCGTTGAAGCTGCCGGTCCTGCACCGGATCTGGCAGGAGGCCGGAGGTCCCGACGCCTCGGACGCCGTGCTGGCCGAAGGCGCGGCCGACCTGCGCCGTCACGCGCTGTTCGAGGCGGTTTCGGCCCATATGGTCGCTCAGGGACATGGCGCGGGCTGGACGGCCTGGCCAACGGACTGGCAGGATGTCGAGGGCGAGCAGGTGGCAGCCTTTGCCGAACGCCATGCAGAGGAACTGAAATTCCATCGCTGGCTGCAGGACATCGCGCAGCGCCAGCTGGCAGAGGCGCGCGCCGCCTGCGACCGCGCCGGAATGAGCATCGGGCTTTACCTGGACTTTGCCGTGGGCGAGGCCGCCGACGGTTCGGGCGCCTGGGGCAACCCGCTGGTGGTGCCGGGCATCCGGATCGGCGCGCCGCCCGACTACTTCAATGAAACGGGGCAGGACTGGGGCCTTGCGCCCTTGTCACCGGTCGCGATGGCGGCCCGTCAGGCGGCACCCTTCGCGGCGCTGATGGAGCAGGCCACGCAGCAGGCCGGTGCGCTGCGGATCGATCATGCAATGGGACTGTGGCAGCTGTTCCTGATCCCGCAGGACGCGGGGCCCGCCCAGGGCACCTATGCACGCTATCCGATCGCCGACATGCTGGCCGCGCTGGCGCAGGCCTCGCGCCAGAACCGGACCATCGTGATCGGCGAAGATCTGGGCAACGTGCCGCCTGGTTTTCGCGAGGTGATGGACGAGGTCGGCATCCTGTCCTACCGGATCCTGCTGTTCGAACGCGACGACGACGGCTTCATCCCGCCGGCCGACTATCCCCAGAACGCGCTGGCCTGCCTGTCCACGCATGACCTGCCGACGTTCCAGGGCTGGTGGCGGGGCGATGACATCACGCTGCGCCACGACCACGACCTGATCAGCGAAGAGGCCGCGACCGAGCAGGCCGAAGCTCGCCGGACGGAACGCGCCCAGCTGCTGAGCGATCTGGCCGCGCAGGGCAGGTGGCCGGACGGCATGCCGGGAACCGACAGTGCGCCCGACGATCTGGTGGCGGCTGTTCACGCCATGCTGGCCACCGCGCCGTCGCGACTGTTTGCCGTGCGGCTGGAGGATCTTGCAGGCGAGGTGAGCCCCGTCAACATCCCCAGCACGACCGACGAATATCCCAACTGGCAACGCAAGCTGGGCGTCACGCTGGAGCAGCTGCCCGACCTGCCGCTGTTCCGACAGATCGCGGGCGACCTGCGCTCGGCGCGGCCGCGCGGCTGACGGGCTCGACTTTGGTCGGATGGGCGGCAGGCCGGTTTCGGCTAGTCTGTCGCCATGCGCTGGCTGTTCCTGCTGTTCCTGCTGATCCCGTTCTCCCTTCGCGCCGAACCCCTGTCGCGCGAGGCACTGTCGAGCATGATTGCCGCGCCCTATGCCTTGGGAGAGCCGCTGAACGACAAGGGGGTCTGGAGCCTGCTGAATTCGGGCGGCGGCGAGGCGGGATATGTGTTCGAGACCGGGCCCCTTGCGCCCTTGCCGGGCTTTTCGGGTCAGCCGATCAACATCCTGGTGATGCTGGACCGCGAGGGCACCTTTATCGACACGCGGCTTCTGGAGCATAACGAGCCGATCTTTGTCTCCGGCCTGGGCGAGGCTCCCTTGCGGCAGTTCCTGTCGCAATATCGCGGCCATTCGATCAACGAGCCCTTGGTGGTGGGCAGCCCGTACGGCGGCGGGACAGGCGGCGATCTGGTATATCTGGACGGCGTCACCAAAGCGACCGCCAGCGTGCGGATCGCCCATGACTCGATCCTGGCGGCAACCTTGGCCGTCGCAAAGGAGCGGATGCAGGGCTTGGCCGCCGGACCTCCGCCACGTCCCGATCCGGACCATTCCGAGGATCTGGACTGGCCGGCACTGATGCAGCAGGGGCTGGTCCGTCAGTTGCGCGTGACCAATGCCGAGGTCGACCAGGCCTTTGCGGGCAGCATCTGGGCGGATGACGACCCCGAGGCGGCCCAGGACCCGCAGGGCAGCTTTCTGGACCTGTGGGCCATCGACATCGGCCCACCCGCCATTGCCGCAGCTGTTCTTGCCCCCGACAGCCTGGCCGAGATCCGCCGCCTGACCCAGCTGTCGCCCGACGACGAGCTGCTGCTGCTGATAGAGGCGGGGCGGCACGGTCTGGTCGGCGCCGACTTCGTGCGCAACACCGCACCCGACCTGATCGGTGCCACGCAGGATGGCCTGCCGCTGGCGCTGCGCGATGCCGATGTGCTGGCCGAGCTGCATCCTGACCTGCCCGCGCCGCTGCAGGACGCCACCCGCATGGTGCTGCGCCTGGACCGGCGCCTTGGCTTTGACCCGACGCGTGACTGGCAGCTGGTTGTCCGGGCCGAACGGCAGCACGGGATGTTCCAGCCCGAGGCCGGGTTGCGCGAGTTTCCCCTGACGATGGGCCTGCCGCAACGCTTTTTCCTGTCGCCCCAGGGACAGGCGCCGGTTGCCCCCTGGCTCGAGGCGCTGCGCAATCGCCAGGCCGACCTGATCGCGCTGGTCATCGGCCTTGGGGTGCTGCTGGCCTTGCTGGCCAACCAGCGCCGGCTGGCCGCGCATCGGCATTTCACCGCCATCAGGCTGTCGGTCCTGACGCTGATGATCGGCTTTGTGGGGCTTTGGGGGCAGGGACAGCTGTCCATCGTCACTCCTCTTGCGGTGATCCGGGGGGCGGTTCAGGGCGGCGGCTTGGACGTGCTGCTTTACGATCCATTCTCGCTGCTGATCTGGATCGCGGCGATCCTTGGCTTTCTGCTGTGGGGACGGGGACTGTTCTGCGGCTGGCTGTGTCCTTACGGTGCCATGCAGGAACTTGCCCATCACGTGGGCCGCAGGCTGGGCCTGCCGCAATGGCGGCCCTCGCGCCGGGTCGGCCGGGCCCTGCTGTGGTCGGGACCCGTGGCGCTGGCCGGCCTGGTTGCCACGGCCTTTCTGGCGCCCGCCCATGTCGAGACCCTGGCCGAGATCGAGCCCTTCAAGACCGCCGTCACGATGCACTTCCTGCGCCCCTGGCCTTATGCGGTCTGGGCTATTGGCTGGCTGGTCGTGTCGATGGTCTGGTTCAAGGGCTTCTGCCGGTCGATCTGTCCCCTTGGCGCTCTGATGCGGATGGGGGATCTGCTGCGCCTGCGCCGCTGGATCCCGCGGCGGGCGGAATGCGGCAGTCCCTGCCAGCTGTGCCGTGTGCGCTGCCGCTATGACGCCATCGCGCCCAAGGGGCAGATCCGTTATTCGGAGTGCTTCCAGTGCCTGGACTGCGTGACGATCCATGACGACCCGAAACAGTGCGTGCCGCTGATCCTGAAGGCGCGCGGACGGAGGATGGCGGCATGATCGGGCGCAGGCAGGTGCTGACGATCCTGGCGGGGGCCGCGCTGGCGCCCGGACTGGGGGCGGCCGCGGAATGGCAGGGGCAGGCCCTGGGGGCAGACGCCCGTATCCTGATCCGGGGAGGCGAGGCGCCCGCTGCCCTGCTGGCCCATGTCCGGACCGAGATCGCCGCGCTTGAAGCCGTGTTCTCGCTGTACCGCGACTCGGAATTGACGCGGTTGAACCGGGACGGTGCGGCCGAAGTCTCCGAGACCATGATCGACGCGCTGGATCTGGCGATGCGGGTGCATCGTGCCACGAACGGACTGTTCGATCCGGCGGTGCAGGTCCTGTGGCGCCAGCGGGTGTCCGGGCAGGGCGGGGTGCCGCTGCAGCCCTTCGGCGGGCTGCGGCGGCAGGGGACGCGCCTGCGCCTGGCGCCCGGTCAGGCCCTGACGCTGAACGGCATCGCACAGGGACTGGCCACGGACCGGGTCATCCGAATGCTGACCGGGCAGCGCCTTGGCCAGGTGCTGGTTGATCTGGGCGAGGCGCGGGCGCTGGACGGCGATTTCCGGCTGGAGCTTGAAGACCCGCAGGCAGGCGTTCTGGGGCAGTTGACGCTGCGCAGGGGCCGCGCCGTCGCGACCTCCGCGCCAGGCGCGATGATCCTGGCGGACGGGCAGGGCCATATCATGGGCCCGCAGGGACAGCCGCCACGCTGGTCCACCGTCTCGGTCGAGGCAGACAGCGCCGCGCTGGCGGATGCGGCCTCGACCGCCTTCGTGCTGATGGACCGCGACGGGATCGCCCGTGCAGCCGATGCGCTGAACCTGCATGCCGTCCGGCTGGTGGACGACAAGGGTGACCTGACGACGCTCTAGCGTCTAGCGCAGCCCCGGCTGCCAGGTTACGCCATGCCGGTCAAAGATCTGCTGCATCCGGCCATCGGCAATTGCGGCGGCGATGATGTCGTCCACCCCATAGGCCAGCGGCCGGTGCTGGGTCGACAGGGCAAGGCCGACGGTCCAGCTGCTGCGCTCCAGTCCGACAAAGGGTGGCTCATGAACCACGACATCCTCGGCCGCGCCATGCTCCAGCTGCGCCCGCGGCCCCATCACGGCCATGACCTCTCCCCGGGCCAGGGCCTCCATCGCCTTTGCGGTAGAAGGGTACCGGTGGATGTTGTCGCCTGCCTGGCCCACCAATGACGTCAGGTAGAAATCCGAGATCGCGTCGTTCTCCACGCCCACGGTGTCATAGCGGAAATAGGCCGGAACCGGCGCCTTGTCGGGATAGTCTGCCTGCCGGTAGGCGATGGCCAGATGTTCCTCGGCATAGATGCCGGTGAACACGACCTGATCCATCCGGCAGGCATAGTCCACATCATAGGGCGCATGCATGAACAGGTTCGACACCCGTCCCCCGACGGCGGCGCCCCGGGTGACATAGTTCAGCATGTCCTGGTCCAGCGTTTCGCCGGCCTGGACCAGCCGGATGCGGGTTTCCACCCCCAGCTCGTCCCCGATCAGCCGCGCCAGATCGACATCGATCCCCTGCGCCTTGCCGCCGACTTCGAAGGACCATGGGGCGAAATCCTCGTAAAGGGCGATCTCGATCCAGCCTTCTTCCACGATGCGGTCCAGGCTGCGACCGACATCCTGGGGAAAGGTGTTCTGCGGCCGGGCCTGCGGCACATAGTTTTCGCAGGCGGCCGTTGCGGGGCCGGCACCGGCCAGGCCCAGGACCATGACCAGCACCGCAAGGGCATCACGCATGTCTGCCGTCCCCTAGTGCGAGGCCGAAAGACCGACCGTCAGGATCTCGGCCGCGGTCTTCCGATCCTCAGGCGCGGCCGCCAGAGAGGCTGCGGCACGCGACACCACGCTGTCGGCGACGGGCGCGCCCGAAGCCGTCGCCACCGAAGCCGCGATTTCCTGCAGTTCTGCCTGAAGTGCTGCAACATCGCCCTGGCCGGCTGCCAGGCTGTCGCGGACCTCATGCAGGCGGGCAGCATGATCGTCCAGCGCGCCATCCTCGGGGCGGGTTTCGACATAGGTGCGGATAGCCCAGGCGGCCTTCTGGCCCAAAACGTCGCCAAAGGCCGGCATTTTGGTGGTGCCGTCCTGGGTATAGCCGTGGCGGAAGCGCTCGATGAACCATTCGTCGCCATATTCCTCGGCTTCGAGGA
>VGDE01000106.1 GCA_016869875.1 Alphaproteobacteria bacterium | reverse complement strand
GCCGGATCGGGCAACGACGAAATCATCGGCAACATGGCCGCCAACCGGCTCGAAGGCGGAGCAGGCAATGACAGGATCTTTTCCGGAGGAGGGTCCGACAGGCTCTTCGGGGGGGCGGGCAACGATCTGCTGGTCAGCGGGTCGGGCGACAACACCATGGCTGGCGGCACTGGGAACGACACGTTGAGAGCCGGCACGGGTGCCGACCTGCTGCGCGGGAACGGGGGTGACGACCAACTGTTCGGAGGCGCCGGCAATGACAGCCTGCACGGCGGCTACGGGCATGACACGTTATGGGGCGGAGCGGGCGCCGACACGCTGTATGGCGGACCCGGCCATGATCGTCTGAACGGCGACGATGGCGCCGACCGCCTGTTCGGAGGTTCGGGCAACGACACGCTTGTCGGGGGCGCGGGGCGGGACACGATGACGGGCGGCACGGGTGCGGACGTGTTCGTCTTCCGCCACGCAGGGGAGAGCCCTCTTGGTTCTGCCGACCTGATCACGGACTTCCAGGTGGGCGAGGATATGATCGACCTGCGGGCGCTGAACCTGCGGGACAGCGGGATGGCCGCTTTGTCATGGTCTTCGCAGGGCGCGGAAACCCACTTGCGTATCGACATGGATCAGGACGGCTCACCTGACATGCTGGTGCGCCTGCTGGGCCAGTTCGACTTCGATGACAGGTCATTCCTGATCTAGGGCAGGTTCTTCCGGTCGTTGTATCCGACATGACGGGGGCGGATCTGAACGTCCCCGGTCACGGCGGGAATCCGTCCGAATCTTCATCAATATGACCCGCTACCTGTCATGCAAGCGAGGACGTGGTGTGTCGAAGTCCATGCCGGGGCACCACGATGCCTTGTCCGGCTAGGGCCTGTGCACCCCTGCACCTTCGGCATGATGTCCAGCTTTGCAGATTGTGGCGGATTACCTCCTGCGGGCCAGAGTCCTTCGCGCGGCAGCAACGCAGGGCCGCAACATCCAGCGGGTGACTTGGCCTGCCGCATCATCCGGCCGGACCAGCCTCGCAAGTTTTGGCCCGATGATCCAATAGGCGCGGACAAACCCGCGGCCCATCCTGTGTCGCACAAGAATCTGGTCGCGAAAGGCCCGAAGCGTCACGACGTCAGGATGCATCCGATCGCCATAAGCGGCAGTCGCAACAAAGCAGGACCCGCCGGACCCGTTTTCGCGGTCCTGGGGATCATCGTCATCCGTACCCGGTTCGCCATCATCCTCTTGGCCATCCCCGTCGGTCTGGTCAGGGGCCGGCTGAGAGCTGCCCGGCACGGCCTCTCCGTCGAGATAGCTGGTCAGCATGATTTCGCCTTCGATCTCCTCCTGGACCAGGACCGGCAGCGAACTGTTCCCAAAGTTCTGGGTCAGGAAGACGACGTCATGCGTCTGTCCGCCAGATTCAATCTGCCCTTGAGACAGGCCGACACCGACATAGCTGACGTCCGGATCAAGGATATTGGCCTTGTGCGACGCGCTGTTCATCAGGGCATCGTGCATGCTGACCAGTTCCCCTTCATTCAGAGAACCTTGGACGCTGGTATAGGCCAGGTTCTCCCGAAGGCTCCACGACGCGCCCTCCATGGGGAACTCCGCGTCCTGCGCCCGGTCGGTGACGGTGCTGCCGTCCCGTCCCGGATGGGACAGCACACCCTCCTGCGCCATCCAGTCCGAATGGCCTTGGGCCGAACTGTTCAGGTGAACTTCGGTATGCACCGGCGGCAGATCCGCATCGGCTCGCTCGGCATTGATCATCTCGACGACGCGGAGCTCTAGGGGATCGGCGATGGTGATGGCCATGAGGGTCCTGTTTGTTCATGCGGCCCAACCATGATGCCTTGCTGCACCGCAGGCCGGCAAGGCAATACCTCTGATGAAGATCCTGTAGTAGCACACAGTCCAGTGAGGTTTTCCCCGCCGCCTCACCACAGACCGGTGCAAAACAGGACAATGCCAAGCTTCAGCGCGCCGGCCGTAGTGCCAGATCGGCTTCGCAGTGCGGCACGCCTGCCGCCTGCCCTGAACCTTCATGTCAGGAAGACGACCTGATCCCATTTCCGGGACGTGGATTGCATGATGGTGGTGCACCCGACAGGATTCGAACCTGTGACCTCTGCCTTCGGAGGGCAGCGCTCTATCCAGCTGAGCTACGGGTGCCAGTGCTGCCTGATTAGCGTCGTGCAGCAGGCGGCGCAATGGTGAAAATACTGCGCCGGTGGGGCAAGGCCCTCAGGCGGCCGCCAAGGCGCTGATGATGGGCGCGAAATCCTCGGCCTTGAGGCTTGCTCCTCCGACAAGCGCCCCGTCCACATTGGGGATGGCAAAGATCTCGGCCGCGTTCGCGGGCTTGACGCTGCCGCCGTAAAGCAGGGTGACCTGCGCACCATCGTCCAGCCGCGCGGTCAGTTTGTCACGCAAAAGGGCATGCACTTCTGCGATCTGCGCCACTGTCGGGGTTCGTCCGGTACCGATGGCCCAGACCGGCTCATAGGCCAGCACGGTGTAGGCAGCCGTGGCGCCTTGGGGCAGCGAACCAGCCAGTTGTTCCGCGATCACCTCCAGGGTGCGGCCCTGGTCGCGCTGGTCCTCGGTCTCGCCGACGCAGATGATGGCGATCAGACCCGCCGCCTGCGCGGCACCGGCCTTGGCCGCCACATCGGCATCGGTTTCGCCATGATCGGCCCGTCGCTCGGAGTGGCCCAGGATGACATGGCTGGCACCGATGTCGCGCAGCTGCCGCGCCGAAATGTCGCCCGTATGGGCCCCCGCGTCCTTGGCATGACAATCCTGGCCTCCGACCAGCAGATCGGCGCTGCCCACACGGGCAACCATCGGGTGGATCAGCGTCGCCGGGGGGCAGATCAGGACGTCACAGGCCGCGTCGCCTGCACCGGCCAACAGCGCATCGATCTGCCCCAGCGCGGCCAGATCGCCGTTCATCTTCCAGTTTCCAGCAGCCAGTTTGCGCGGTTCCATCGTGTCCTCCTTGTTCCGCCAGAGACTTAGCCAGCCAGGAACAGGGGCACAACACCGATAGCGCCAGCAGTCGGCGCCTAATCCCGCGCGCGACTGCCTTCCAAGGGTTCGAAGCGGACCGATTCACCGCAGCCGCAGGAGTCCGTGACATTGGGGTTGCGGAACCTGAAGCCGGACTCAAGAAGACCGTTTTCGTAATCGATCTCGGTTCCGAACAGGAACATCTGCGCCATCGGCGCGATCATGACGCGCGCGCCGTCCTTTTCGACCACTTCCTCGTTGGCGGCAGCTGTCTCGGCCAGTTCCATGGTGTATTCCATGCCCGCACAGCCGCCCTTCTTCAGCCCGATCCGTAGGCCAAAGGCGTTCTTGCCGGCCATGAGCCGCGCGATCTGCGCGGCGGCCGCGGGAGTGATGGTCACGGGAACAGCGCCGGGAATGGCAAACATGGCAGGAATCCTTCTGGGTTGCCCTCAAGATAGTCACGCGACCGACGCACCTTCAAGCCCGGCGCACGACTTCTCCGCTGCCAGATACTCTCGCAGCAGGCGAACGGCGGCCGAGGACGAATGGCCACCTGTCGTCACCGCTGGCAGAGCCGCGGTTACATGAACCCCAGTTCCAGCCGCGCTTCATCCGACATCATGTCCATGCCCCACTGCGGCTGGAAGGTCATCTCGACATCCACCTGCTTGACGCCGGGCAGCGGCTCGACGGCATCCGCGACCCAGCCCGGCATCTCGCCCGCGACGGGACAGCCCGGCGCGGTCAGCGTCATGACCACCCGGACCTCGTTCTGGTCATTGATGTCGATCGTGTAGATCAGCCCCAGGTCATAGATGTTGACCGGTATCTCGGGGTCATAAACCGTCTTGCAGGCCTCGACGACCGCCTCGTACAGCGGATGGTCGGTGGACGAGGGCGCGATCAGCGGCGCGCCTTCCATCAGGGGTTCGGTCATCGCTTCATCCTTCAATTCCGACCAAAGATATAGGGCACCTGCGGCCCGCGGTCCAGTGGCGGGCGCATTGCGCTGCCGGTTCCCCGGCGCTAAAAGCGCACGGTTCCCCAGACAGGCGGCATGATGACCACGCAGTTCCAGTTCACCCTTCAGGCGACCGACGGCGCGGCCCGCACCGGCGTGATCGACACGCCACGCGGCCAGATCAGGACCCCGGCCTTCATGCCCGTGGGCACGGCTGCAACGGTCAAGGCGATGCTGCCGGAAAGCGTGCGGGCGACCGGTGCGGATATCCTGCTGGGCAACACCTATCACCTGATGCTGAGGCCAGGGGCCGAGCGTGTCGCGCGCCTGGGCGGGCTGCACAGGTTCATGAACTGGGACCGGCCGATCCTGACGGATTCGGGGGGCTTCCAGGTCATGAGCCTTGCAGGCCTGCGCAAGCTGACCGAAGAGGGAGTCACCTTTTCCAGTCATATCGACGGCTCCAAGCACCGGCTGACGCCCGAGCGCAGCATGGAGATCCAGCGTCTTCTGGGCAGCGACATCGTGATGGCCTTCGACGAATGCCCCGCGCTGCCCGCGACCGAACAGGCCGTGGCGGACTCGATGCGCCTGTCGATGCGCTGGGCGCAACGGTCGCGCGACGCCTTTGGCGACCGGCCTGGTCACGCGCTGTTCGGCATCATGCAGGGCGGCGTGACGCGGGACCTGCGCGAGGAAAGCGCCGAGGCGCTGAAAGGCATCGGCTTTGACGGATATGCGGTTGGCGGTCTGGCCGTGGGCGAGGGGCAGGAGGCCATGTTCGGCGTCCTCGACTATGCGCCGGGTTTTCTGCCCCGGGACAAGCCGCGCTATCTGATGGGCGTCGGCAAGCCCGATGACATCGTAGGCGCCGTCCAGCGCGGGATCGACATGATGGACTGCGTGCTGCCCTCGCGCTCGGGTCGGACGGGGCAGGCGTGGACGGCGCGGGGGCAGGTCAACATCAAGAACGCCCGTCACCAGGACGACCCGCGCCCTTTGGACGAGCATTGCAGCTGCCCCGCCTGCACCGGCTATTCCCGCGCCTATCTGCACCACGTCTTCCGCGCGGGTGAGATGATCAGCGGGATGCTGCTGACCTGGCACAACCTGCACTATTACCAGCAGCTGATGGACGGGCTGCGCCAGGCGATCGCGGCGCAGCGGCTGGACGCCTTTGTGGCAGACTTCCACGCGGAACGGGCAAAAGGCGACATTGATCCGCTCTGAGGTCGCATCCGGACGAAAATATGCCGCATCGAACTTGGCGGTGGTGTCGGCAGAGGCTATTCTGGGGATGTTCTCAGGGCGGGGTGCAATTCCCCACCGGCGGTGACAGCCCGCGAGCGCCCCTTTTCGGAGGGGGTCAGCAGATCCGGTGGAATTCCGGGGCCGACGGTACAGTCCGGATGAAAGAGAACCGCATGGGGTCCGCCAAGGCCCGTGTGGTCCATGCCTTGGGACCTGACGCAACGCAACGTAAGGTTCCTGTTTTATGACCCAATCTCCCCGTATCGCCTTTATCAAGGCCCGCTGGCATGCCGATGTCGTGGACCGCGCCCATGACGGCTTTGTGGTTCAGGCCGCCACGCTGATGCCGAACGCGCGCATCGACGCGTTTTCGGTACCCGGCGCCTTCGAGATGCCGCTGCTGGCGAAGAAACTGGCCGCGACAGGCAAGTATGATGCCGTTGTCGCGGCCGCGCTGGTGGTCGATGGCGGCATCTATCGCCATGACTTCGTAGCCCAGGCTGTCGTGTCGGGCCTGATGCAGGCGGGGCTGGACACCGGGGTGCCGGTGTTTTCCGTTTCGCTGACGCCGCACAACTATCAGGAAACCGAACTGCTGACGGCCTTTTATCGCGAACATTTCGTCAAGAAGGGCGCCGAGGCCGCGCAGGCGGTCCAGGGCATGCTGGCCGTCGAGGCAGAGATCGCCACGCTGGACCAGGCCGAGGCTGCGTGACCCCTTCCGCAGGCGTTGTCACAAGGATGGCAACGCCTGCCCCTGGCCGGACACTGAACTGTCAGGTGCCGGACGCACTTGCACACCGTGGCGAACGACTCTTTGCCGGAAGATGGGCAAGTCGTGTTGAGATCACCGAAGCAACCGCTTGCCGCCACTGCTAGCGCCATCACAAATTGACATAACAAAGTCACAAAATCCATGTTGTGATCCCGGATGGACATGTTATGACGCCTGCGGACAATGTCGGAGGCGGTGGTGAAGCGGGACGAACGCAGGCAGGCGATCATGGATCTGCTGGTTGCGACACGTGCCGTCGACCTGGATGCGCTGGCCGAGCGTTTCGCCGTCAGCAAGATGACCATCCACCGGGACCTGGACGATCTGGAACAGGTGGGCCTGTTGCGAAAGATCAGGGGCGGAGCGACGATCGAGGCGGGGACGCAGTTCGAAAGCGATTTCCGCATCCGCGCCCTGCAGGACAGCGACGCAAAGGCGCGCATGGCCCGTGCCGCGCTGGATCTGGTCGAGCCGGGCATGACCGTGATGGTCAACGACGGCTCGATGGCCGCGCTTCTGGGTGCCAGCCTGGTTGAGTTCGCGCCCCTGACCGTCATCACGAACAATGCCGCCGTGATCGAGCGGCTGAAGGACGCGCCGCGCGTGACGCTGATCGCGCTTGGCGGGATCTACAACGCCAAGCTGAACGGGTTCTTTGGCATGGTGACGGAAAACGCGCTGGCGCTGCTGCGCGCGGACCTGGCATTCATTTCGGCCCCGGCCGTTGACGGGCTCAGGGCGTTCCACACGGATGACAACGCGGTCCGGGCCAAGCGCGCCATGATGCAGGCCGCCGGACGCAGCGTGCTGCTGGTCAATCACACGCGCTTTGGCCGCACGGCGCTGCATGCACTGGCGGATTTATCGGATTTCAATGTGGTCATCACGGACGCGCCGCCCATGTCCAAAGATCACGCTGAAATTCAGCAGGCCGGCATCGCGTTGACCATTGCCAAGGACCTGACATGATCCGTCTGTTTACCTCTGCTTCTTGTCCGGATCAGGGAGCGGCAACGGCATGGGACCGCGTCTGCCGCCTCTGCCCCGCGGGCATAACTTGTGCCGGCATGTGCACGCAGGACAGGCATGGCACAACTGGATTTCCGGGCATTTGCCGCGACGGGGGGTCCTGGGTCGCCGCAAACAGGCGGTCCCGTCCCAGGCGGAGCAGAGGCCGGAGTATTCCGCGCCGCGCCCATTGCGCAGCAGCAGGCCTCTTGGGCACGAACAGCGGCCTGGCGGGTTCTTCAGCAATCGCCTGGGGCTCTCTCCTTCCACGGCAGGTGACGGCATGATGCTGCGCCTGCCGAATGACGGTGCCGCCACCGGGCCGCTGCTGGCCGAAGCGCTGGACGGCGCCCCTGCCGGGGCAATCGTCGGGGCCATCGCCCGCGCATTGCCCCCGCTGGCCGCGCGTTTGTCGGCCGGCCGCCTGCATGGCGACCCCGAGGCGATCGTGGGAACCAACGACAGCGGCGACAAGCAGAAGGCGCTGGACCTGGCCGCCCATGACCACATGATCGCCGCCCTGCGCGCCGCAGGCGTCCGCCGGGTCTTGTCCGAGGAGGCGGAGGCGGTGATCCACCTCAATGACGGCGGCGACTTCGACGTGGCGATCGACCCCATCGACGGTTCGGGCAGCATCGGCATCGGTGCGCCGCTGGGGATGCTGTTCAGCGTGCTGCCTGCGGACCAGGACAGTTTTCTGCGGCCGGGCCGGACAGCGGTCGCGGCGGGCTATGCCTCCTTTGGCCATTCCGTAGATTTCGGCTTTTCGACTGGGCAGGGGGTGCATGTCGCAACCCAGGATCCCGGCGCGGGTTTTCGGATCGCGCGCGAAAGGCTGCGGCTGAAGCCCACGGCCTCGACCATCGCCTACAACGCTTCGAACGAGCGGCACTGGGCGCCGGGCCTGCAGGACTGGGCGCGCGACCTGCGGGCAGGCGCGGACGGGCCGCGCGGGCGCGACTTCAACATGCGCTGGCTGGCCGCCGCCGTGGGGGAGTTGCACCGCATCCTGCTGAAGGGCGGGGTGTTTCTTTATCCCGACGACGCCCGGCCCGGATACGGCAACGGCCGTCTGAGGCTGATCTATGAATGCGTCCCCATCGCCTTTCTGGTCGAGCAGGCAGGGGGCCAGGCGACGGACGGACGCCGTGCGATCCTGGACCTGGTGCCCGCCGGTCTGCACGACATGACCCCCCTGATCTTTGGTGCGACCGACGAGGTCGATGCCATCCACGCGTATCTTTCTGCAAGTAAAGGATGACCCCATGGCCATGATTACCCTGCGCCAGCTTCTGGACCACGCGGCCGAGCACGGCTATGCCGTCCCGGCCTTCAACATCAACAACATGGAGCAGGGCCTGTCGGTCATGCAGGCCGCTCAGGCGACCCGGTCTCCGGTCATCCTGCAGGCCAGCCGCGGCGCGCGCAGCTATGCCAACGACCTGGTGCTGGCGGGCCTGATCTCGGGCCTGTCGCGGGCGTTTCCGGACATTCCGCTGTGCATGCACCTGGATCATGGCAACGGCTTGCAGACCTGCGCCACCGCGATCCAGAACGGCTTCACCAGCGTCATGATGGACGGCAGCCTCAAGGCCGACGGCAAGACCCCGGCTGACTATGCCTATAACGCCGACATCACCCGCCGCGTGACGGAGATGGCCCATGCCTGCGGCGTGTCGGTCGAAGGTGAGCTGGGCGTTCTGGGCAGCCTGGAAACGGGCATGGGCGACCAGGAGGACGGCCACGGCGCGACCGAAAAGCTGTCCGAGGAGCAGTTGCTGACCGATCCGGCCGAGGCCGAGCAGTTCGTGCGCGACACCGGCGTCGACGCACTGGCCATCGCGATGGGCACCAGCCACGGCGCCTACAAGTTCACGCGAAAGCCGGACGGCGCGATCCTGGCCATGCATGTGATCGAGGAAATCCACCGCCGCCTGCCCAACACGCATCTGGTCATGCACGGTTCCAGCTCGGTTCCGGAGGATCTGCAGCAGATCATCAACAACTATGGTGGCGACATCCGGCCCACCTGGGGCGTCCCGGTCGAGGAGATCCAGCGCGGCATCCGTTCGGGCGTGCGCAAGGTGAACATCGACACCGACAACCGCCTGGCCATGACCGGTGCGATCCGCAAGGCCTTTGCCGAGGATCCGGCCGAGTTCGACCCGCGCAAGTACCTCAAGCCCGCGATGGCGGCCATGGCCGAGGTCTGCAAGGCCCGGTTCGAGGCCTTCGGAACCGCCGGCAATGCAGACCGCATCAAGCCGATGACGCTGGCCGAAATGGCAGGCCGCTATTAGGCAAACGCCGCCGCCGGGTCCTGCCCGGCGGCAACCACCCTTTAGTGCCCCGCGACGGCCGTGGCCGCGGGCTTGCGCCGCGTGGCGGCGGAGGGTGCGATGACAGGGGCAAGCTGCGATTCGAACCAGGGGATCGTGCGCGTCAGGCCTTCGGCCAGCGGCACCTCGGGCTGCCAGCCCAGCAACTCGCGCGCGCGCGTGATGTCGGGCTGGCGACGCTGGGGATCATCCGTCGGCAACGGCTGGAACACCGGCCTGGCGCGGCCGGGCAGGCGGGCGCGGATGATGTCGACCAGTTCCAGGATCGAGAATTCGTCCGGATTGCCCAGGTTCACCGCACCCTCGGGTGCCTTTGCCACATTCATCAGCGCCATCAGCCCCCGCACCAGATCCGAGACATAGCAGAAGGACCGCGTCTGCGTCCCGTCGCCATAGATCGTCATGGGCTGATCCTGCAGCGCCTGGCAGATCAGGTTGGACACGATGCGGCCGTCGTCGGGACGCATCTGCGGGCCATAGGTGTTGAAGATCCGTGCCACCCGCACATCCGCCCGCTCCGCGCGCAGATAGTCAAAGCACATGGTCTCGGCCGCGCGCTTGCCTTCGTCATAACAGGCGCGGGGTCCGGTGCAGTTGACGTTGCCCCAGTAATCCTCGTTCTGCGGATGGGTCAGCGGGTCGCCGTAAACCTCGCTGGTGGAGGCCTGCAGATAGCGCGCGCCATGCTTTTCGGCCAGTTCCAACAGGTTGCCGCAGCCCAACACGTTCGTCAGCATGGTATGGACCGGATCGGCCTGGTACTGCGGAGGCGAGGCCGCGCAGGCCAGGTTGTAGATCTGGGCGACCGGCCCGCGGAGGGTCAGCGGCTTGGTGATGTCCGCCTCGATCAGCGTAAAGCCGGGATGGTTCGTCAGCGGCAGGACATTCTCGCGGCGGCCGGTCAGGAAGCTGTCGACGCAGATCACCTTGTGCCCGCGAAAGAGAAGCGCCTCGCACAGGTGCGAGCCGATAAAGCCCGCCCCTCCGGCAACCAGGATGGTCTGCTTGTAAGAGGTCATCTGCTGCATGCTCGTGCTCCTTGCTCTGCGGTGGTTCCCGCGGGGGCCGCGGCCCAGGCCGCGCTGTCCAGTGCGCGCATCAGGTCCCGGGCCCGCGCACGGCCCGTATGATCGGAAAGGACGATCTGCCTGGCCCTGCGCGCGATGCGCCGCCGGTTGTCGTCATCCAGTTCGGTCAGTGCCGCCACGACATCGTCCGAACCCTCGGCCAGCAGGACG
This sequence comes from Alphaproteobacteria bacterium, assembly GCA_016869875.1. Classification (GTDB taxonomy): domain Bacteria; phylum Pseudomonadota; class Alphaproteobacteria; order Rhodobacterales; family Rhodobacteraceae; genus Paracoccus. The sequence goes on along the minus strand of VGDE01000106.1, from coordinate 134 downwards.
GCGCTGTCCTGGGGCAGCAGGTCGGTCAGGCCCGGCCAGATGTCCGAGATGATGGGCGTGCCGCAGGCTGCCGCCTCGAACAGCCGGACCGAGGGCGACCACCCAAGCCGGCGCATCGCGTCGCGGGTGATGTT
>VGDE01000105.1 GCA_016869875.1 Alphaproteobacteria bacterium | reverse complement strand
AGATCGATCACCGGGCCCAGGGAGCCATCCGCCTCGCGGGTAAGCAGAGCAATCGTTGAGGTGATGTGGTTGGCCACGACCACGAACCGGTTGCTCGGATCAATCGCCAGGTGCACAGGGTTTTTGCCCTCGGTACTTTGACGATTGATCTGCGTAAGCTCGCCGGTCTCCCCGTTGATCGAGAAGGACGTGATGTCGCTGAGATCGCCGTGAATGGTGTAAAGGAATTCGCCCGTCCGATCGAACGCGAGAAAGGACGGATTCACGAGGTCGTCGACAAGCTGAACATGCGACCAGACGCCGGTCTTGGCGTCAACACGGTACACGTTTATTCCGTTGCCGCGTGCGTTCCTTTCCTTGGTCGTGCGTGCTCCCACATAGGCGAAATATGCGTCAACAGGGGCCTTGTCTTCCGGGCGATCTACCTCTGCAGTTTGAGCGGCAGCGCTGCGGACCCCCAGCAGGGGAGCAACGAGTCCGCCCATTGCAAGGATGTGGCTGAACTCTCGCCGCGACCATCGACGATCCCAAGCCTGTTCTGTGGAATTGCTTTGAGTCTCACTTTTCTTAAGCATGATGGCGTTCCTCCTCGTTGTCTGAGTGCGCAAAGGACTTTCTCCCCCAATTGCCCTACCGCTTCAGGGTCCTGTTCAGGATGGCTGCCAGAACACCTCCCTGACGCAGCAACGATACCTCCTGCAGAGTTTCGACTGCAGCATAGGCACCAAGAACCTGGGCATTGCCGTCTTCACGCTGCCACGTGACGCCCAGTTTTTGCCTTGGCGCCAATGCATCGGCAGGGGCATCGATCAGGAAGCGGTCCTTTGGGCTGATCCCGGCCGTGTGCGGGTGGAATTTGTCAGCCAGGACGATTGGCAGGATACCCATCCCGATCAGGTTGGTGCGGTGGATCCGCTCGAAGCTGTTGGCTATGACGGCGCGTACGCCAAGAAGAGCGACGCCCTTGGCGGCCCAGTCCCTGCTGGAGCCCATGCCGTAGCGCTCGCCGGCCAGGAGCACCACAGGCTGTCCACTCCCATGTTGCCTGTCCGCGGCCTCGAAGACCGGCAGGCAAGTGCCGTCCTCCAGCAGCGTCCACGCGGGCGGGAGATCCTCCCCCAGGTAATTACGGGCCAAGCGGTTGGTGAAAAGACCACGAAGCATGACCTCCCAGTTGCCCCGATAGGACGCATAGACGTTCAGGTCTGCCGGGTCGCCGCCTCGCTCGATCAGCCACTCGCCTGCCTTACTGAAAGGGTCGATCCACCCCGCGGGCGAGATGTGATCCGTTGTCATGTCATCGCCCAGCACCATCAAAGGCGCCGCGGAGTAGCTACCAAGTCGGGAGGTCTCATCCAGCGAAGCAAATTTCGGCCGACGCAGGTCGCGGGACGACGGGTCCCAAGGGAAACGTGCCGTATCCGGCGCCTTTATGCTCTGCCACACCTCATTGGTACTGGCGCGTGCGAAGGCGTCGGGAACATCGGCCGCACGGAAACCTGCGACCATCGCAGCCTCGATCTCCCTTTCGGTCGGCCAAAGATCGCGAAGATAGACGTCTTCTCCGACGTCATCTTGGCCGAGCGGATCGGAGAGGATATCGCCACAGATCGTACCCTGGATCGCGAAAGCAACGACCATCGGGGGCGAGGCAAGGTAGCCCAAGTCCAGCTTGGGATGAACCCGGCCGGGAAAGTTGCGGTTTCCCGACAACACAGCGCTGATGGCACGCCCTTCGGCCAGTGCCGTCTCAATGACCGGCGGTAGAGGTCCCGAATTGCCAATGCAGGTGGTGCATCCAAAGCCTACGATGTCGAAGCCGAGTGCGGAAAGATCTTCAAGCAGTCCAGCCCGCTCCAGATAGTTTCGCGCCGAGGGTGACCCCGGTGCCAGCGAGGTTTTGACCCAGTCCGCGGGACGCAGCCCGCGCTGCCTGGCCTTGCGGGCCAGTAGCCCGGCAGCCAGCAGCAGCCGCGGGTCCGAGGTGTTGGTGCAGCTGGTGATCGCCGCCACGCCGACGGCACCATCGGGGACCGGGCCCGCTAAGGCGTCCAGTGGACGGCCTATGGCGGCTTCAACTCCAGCACGCGCCTCGGCGGGAGCAATACGGTCCTGCGGCCGCCGCGGTCCGGCCAAAACCGGTTGCAAAGCATAAAGATCGATCGCGATCTCCCGGTCGAAGCGGGGAGCTTCGGCAGCGTCAAACCACAGCCCCATGCTGCGGAACAACGGCTCGATGGCGCTCGTGAGTGACTCAGGTCGGCCAGTGCGGTGAAGATAGTCAACCACCTGTGCATCGACAGGAAAGAACCCAGTCGAGGCACCATATTCGGGTGCCATATTTGCCACCACAGCGCGCTGATCCGCCGTGAGGCTTGCAACGCCTGGCCCGAAGAACTCGACGAAGCTGCCCGTTACGCCCAGCTGGCGCAGCCGGTGGGTCACCTCCAGCGCCAGGTCCGTGGCAAGAACACCCGCCGGTAGCGCCCCGGTCAGCCGCACGCCCACCACCTCCGGCACGGCCAGTGACGCGGCCTGACCGAACATGACGCTTTCCGCTTCAAGGCCGCCCACGCCCCAGGCCATGACGCCGATGCCATTGATCATCGGTGTATGGCTGTCGGTGCCCAGCAGCATATCCGGATGGGCAAGGCCGTCCTCGCGCAGTTCCAGCACCGTGGCCAGCTGCTCGAGGTTGATCGTATGCATGATCCCCGTGCCGGGAGGATTGACGCGGACGCCGTCCATATTGGCGGACGCCCATTTCATGAAGGCATAGCGCTCCGCGTTGCGCTGGATCTCGTTACGGGTGTTGCGGCCAAACGCGGCGGGCGTGGCATAGGCATCAACCGCCAGCGAGTGATCAACAGAAACCTCCACGGGAAGCTGGGGCGTCAACTGGGCCGGATTGCCGCCAGCCTCGGCGATCGCGTCGCGCAGACCCGCGATGTCGGCCAGTGCCGGGGTGCAGGTGGTGTCATGCATCAGAATGCGGTTGGGGCGGAAGAGGAACTCGAACTCCGTGGGGCGGCCCGCCAGCCATTCGTCCAGTGCAGCCAGCAGGGGCTCAGCCTCTTCCGTTTCGCGCAGGTGGTTTTCTGCCAGCAGCCGCAGCACATGGGGCAGGTGGGGCAGCCGTTGTCCGAGGCAGGATACGAGGTCGATGTGGCGCCAATGGCGCTCTTGCACCGTCGTTGTGGTCTTGAGAGACATCACGCGCTTCCTTTCAATCTGTGCAAAAGCACGGGTGCCAATCCCAAAGAGAAGAGGACGCGCACCAGGTGGTGGAGGCCAACAAAGGCAACTTCGCGTCCCATGGCGATCGCAATCAGCGACATCTCGGCCAGGCCCCCGGGAGCGTAAGCCAGGGTCAGCGCCAGTTGGTCAAAGCCTGTCAGCTGCAACACCGCGAAGGCGCCAAGGAGCGCGCAGCCAATCTGAACCGTGATGGTGCTGAGCGCGGCGCCAAAAACCCGGATCAGCGACGAGAGCGGCAAATTCTGAAACCGCGCCCCCACATTGAGGCCAATGACGACCTGCATGATGCGCGACACCTCTGTGGGCACGGCAAAGTGCGTGACGTTCGTCACATGCAGCGCGGCGCACAGGATCATCGGCACGATGATCAGGGGGGCGGGCAGACGCCGGGTGCGGGCCGCGGCGACACCCGCCAGAATGCACAACGAGAACCAGCCCCAGTCCGGAACGCTCATCGGCACCGGATCAGCGGGGACGGCCCGCGTGATGGTGATCCCGTAGAGCAGGCTGATGATGGCAGGGATCACCAGGATGGACAGGGCGATGCGCAGGGCGTGCACGATCGCCACCCGACGCTGATCGGCTCCTGCCTGCTCGCTGAGGAAGATCATTTCGGCGATCCCACCGGGAACCGAGCAAAGAGCGGCATCGACCGGCGCAAAACCAAAGCGGCGTTGCAACAGGCGGTAGTTCAACGCCCCGGCCACGCCCATCACCACGAACATGCAGGCCAGCGACACCCACCAGTCGGGGATCGACAGCAGCACCGGCATGGTGATCGACGCACCCAGCAGTGTGCCGACCGACGCCTTCACATAAGGCACGATCAACACCGGTTGCTGCGCCGGAATGCGCGCCAGCGATGCGCCGATCATCACCAGCATGGAGCCGATCAGCCAGCCAAGAGGTATTCCCAGACTGGCGCAAAGCCATCCTGCGGCGCCGGCCGCTCCCAGTGTCGCGCCCGCGCGCAGCGGGCCGTGCAGGCGGCTCATGACCAACGTCTCGGTCCGGCTGCATTCAGGAGATTGCTGGGAGCAGTGCCGTTCATGGTGCCTCAGATCGTGCCGAAGGTCGATTTAAGATCGGCGACCTGTTCGGCCGTCAGAAGGTTGACCCGCTGGCCACGCAGCGCGATCAGCAGGCGGGCTGTTTCTTCCAGTTCCTCAGCGGCGCAGACTGCTGAGAACAAGGTCTTGCCGCTGACCACCGGCCCATGATTGGCCAGAAGGACCGCCGCATACCGGCCCTCCAGTGCCCGGATCAACTCGCCGGTCGCGGGATCGCCCGGCCGTGTATAGGGCACCATCTTCACTGTCCCCACCCGCATGACCACGTAGGGCGTCAGAGGAGGGACGCAGTTATCCGGGTTCGTGTCCGGCAGGCAGGACAGTGCCGTGGCCCAGGTCGAGTGCAAGTGCACGACTGCCCTGGCCTCGGGGCGGGTGTCATAGAAGGCCTGGTGCAGAAACGTTTCCTTGGTTGGCTTGTCACCGGCAACATGATGACCATCCAGGCTCAGCTTCGAGATCCTTGCAGGGTCCAGGTCCCCGAGGCGTACATTGGTCGGGGTCATCAGGATCCCGTCCTCCAGTCGGACCGAGACATTGCCTGCCGTGCCAACGGAAAAGCCTCCATCGAAAAGTGACTTGCAGAGGCGGGCCATGTCCTCACGTGCCGCGGTTTCCTCGGGCGTCATGCCGTGCCTCCCATGATGTCGAGGGCCTTGGTGAAGAAGTCGGGAGCACCGAAGTTACCGGACTTCAAAGCCAGAAGGACCGGCTCGTGCTGCCCGAGCGAGAGGACCGGAACGCCGGGGTCGATTTCGGGTCCAAGCGTCATCGCCTCGACGTCCAACTGTGCAGCCACCGCTTGCGCCACGGCGCCCGATGTCTCGCCGCCGGCAACCACAATCCGCCGCCATCCGCGGCGTAGCAACTCCCGTGCAATGTCGGCAAAGAGCGCATCCAGCCGAGCCGCCACAACCTCCCGCCCGAAACGTTCCTGGATCTGGCGCACGACGTCCGGAGCGCCCGAAGAGTAAACCAACGGTGCTCCCGGATGGCCAGCGATGAAGCTCATGAGGGTTTCCGCAGTGATAGCCCCTGCCATAACCTGCGGCACGTCAATGGCAAGGACCGGATGGCCCGCCGCCATGTGGTGATCGATTTGGCTGCGCGTGGCACCCGAACATGAACCGGCGAGAATGGCGGCCGGACCGGTGACGGGAGCAAAGGCTCCTGGGTTCCCGGCAGCCTCACCACGCTGAATGAAGTTGCGCGGCAGGCCCAGTGCGATGCCGGAGCCCCCCGTCAGGAGCGGCGCACCCTCAAGTGCCTTGCCGATGGTCAGAAGATCCGCGTCAGACACCGCATCAACCACGCAAAGCACTTGTCCGGCAGCCGCCGCACTGGCCAATGCAGCGGCAACAGCGTCGGCTCCCGAAGCAACCACCCGCTGAGGCACCAACCCAACAGGGGCACTCGTCTGGCGCGACAGAAAGCGACGGATGTCCGGGTCGGTCATCGGCGTCAGCGGGTGGTTCTGCATTCCGCTTTCCGACAGCAGCCGGTCGTGAACGAAGAGGTGCCCCTGGTAAAGGGTGCGCCCCATGGTGGGGAAGGCAGGACATACGGTGACGCCTCGGACCCCCAGTGCACTCGCCAACGCCTCGGCCACCGGGCCGATGTTGCCGGCAGGAGTGGAGTCGAAGGTCGAGCAGTACTTGAACACGATCTGCTGGCACCCCTGCGCTCGCAGCCAGGACAGCGCGTCGAGTGAGTCGCGGACCGCCTCCTCAACCGGAGCCGAGCGCGACTTCAGAGCGATCACGCCCGCCTCGATGTCGGGCGCAACAGGCCGCGTCGGCACCCCCGAAAATTGCGCCGTGCGCAGGCCACCCTCGGGTGTCACGCCTTTGGCCAGCGTGTTTGCGATGTCGCTTGCGCCTGTGAAATCATCTGCGATGACGCCAATCAGCATAGGCTGTCCTCTTTGTGAGCGCGGGAAAGAATGCAATCGCGCAGCTTGCCGACTGCGGTGTCCGGGCTGGTCAGAACGGGCACCCGCGTCCGAGCCTGCGCTGCCTGTCCTGCTGAGGCCATCGAGAACTGCGCCAACATGATGGCTTCGGCCTGACCAACGGCGCCTGCAGCCTCGGCAATCAAGGCATCGTGGCGCGCGGCATCACCGGCCGTCAGCGCCTCCAGCGCGTCCGGGACAAAAACGGGCCGGAGTTTTGCGCTCGCACCCCGCAGCGCCACATACGCTTGAAACTCGCGGCTCATGCCGTCAACAGCCGGCGGGAAGGTGTAAAGCATGACGATGTCATCACCCTGAGCCAGCGCTTCTTCGAACATCGCCTCATTGGGCTTGAGCACGGGAACCGGGCAAAGCTTTGCGGCTGCCTCTATGCCGGCGCCGAAGGATGAGCAGGTGAAGAGAATGCCGTGCGGTTCCAAGGTTTCTGCATAGCGGCACAGGGTCGCGATCCGGCGGTCCAGTTCTTCCAGCGTCGCCTGTCCACTGGCACGGTCGACCGCAAGGCTTTCCTCAAGGATGGAAAGTGCCTGCGCCTCGGGCCAGGAACGCGCCAAAGCGGCCTGGATCGGATCAATGGCAACGCGGGTGGCGTGGATCAGAACGATGCGATAGGTCATTGCCGAACCTTTTAGCTGGAGCAGCGGCCGACATGGCCGCCGCCGGGTTGTCAGATCAGCCCGCAGTCACGGCTTCGGCAACGAAGCGACCAAAGGCATCGGTGTTGACGCTGCCGCCGATGTCGCGGGTCCGCTTTTCGGGATCGTCCAGAACCTTGTCGACAGCCACCGCGATGGCATTGCCCGCGTCCATCAGCTTCTGCACACCGCGCTGTTCGCCCAGCCAGGTCAGCATCATCGCGGCCGACAGGATCAATGAACTCGGGTTGGCCACGTTCTTGCCTGCAATGTCGGGCGCCGATCCATGCTGCGCCTGCGCGCAGCAAAGGCCCGTTTCGGCATTGGCATTGATGGATCCGGCCAAGCCGAGCGAGCCGGACAGTTCGGATGCCAGGTCCGACAGAATGTCGCCATAAAAGTTGGTTGCCACAACGACGTCATAGGCTTGGGGCTTTCGCACCAGCAAGGCTGCAAAGGCGTCCACGATCAGTTCTTCGGTTTCGACCTCCGGGAAATCCTTGGCAACGGTACGAAAGCACTCAAGAAACAGCCCGTCGGTCATCAGAAACGAGTTGGCCTTGTGGATGGCCGCCACCTTCTTCTTGCGCTGCATGGCGAGCTTGAAGGCCTCGCGGCAGATCCGCATCGAGCCGTGGCGGGTGATCTTTCGGACCGACAGGGCCATGTCGGGATCGGGCATCATCTCTCCGACGCCCCTGAACATGTTGCGGTCGGGATAGAACCCTTCGGTCGCCTCGCGCATGATCACCAGGTCCATGTCCGGTGCCTTGTTCGGCAGGAACTCACGCGAGCGGGCAGGCCGAACGTTTGCGTAAAGGTCAAGACCAATCCGGAAGCCGGCAGACACGTTGCGCCCGCCTTCCGCCAGGGGCGGATAATCCATGTGCGACTGCGTACCAAGGATGACGCCGTCAAACTCGCGGCGGGCGCGATCCAGAACCTCGTCGCGCAGGGTGATGCCGTGGTTCTTCAGGGAGGTGAAGCCGGACTCTTCTTCCTGAAACGTCAGACCGAGATCGAACTTCCGGTTCGCGGCCTCGACGACGTCAAGCGTCGCGGCCATGATCTCCGGGCCGATGCCGTCGCAGGGCAGGGTCATGATGCGCATAAACTGTCTCCTTACGCATTGAGAGGGTGACCCGGACCCTAAGGGTCCTGGCAGTCAAAGCCGTGGGAAGGGGAGCGGTGCGCCGTCCGCCGGGGCGGACGGCGCGTGGATCAGTCGCCTTCGGCAACTTCGGACAGGGGACGGCTGGCCTCGATTTTCGACTTGAGGCGACGGCCCATGATGATCGGCAGCGTGAAGCCGACAATCGCGACGACCCAAAGGCCGATGGCCAGCGGGCTGCCTACCAGAACGGACCAGTCCCCATCGGAGATCGTCATAGCGCGGCGCAGGTTCACCTCCATTTGGTTGCCCAGCAGGATGCCCAAGATCACCGGCACCAGCGGCACGTCCAGCTTGCGCAAGACCCAGCCCAACACGCCGAAACCAATCATCAGCATCATGTCGAAGGTTGAACCGGTGATGCTGTAGATGCCGACGAAAGAGATCATCGCGACAACTGGCATCAGGATCCGCGTCGGCACCATCAGGACCCGAACAAAGAGGGTGACCATGGGGATGTTCAGCAACAGGAGCATGAAGTTGGCAATGAACAGCGCTGCGATCAGACCCCAGACCACGTCAGGGTTGTTCGAGAACAGGAGCGGGCCCGGGGTGATGTTCAGCGACAACAGAACGGCCAGAAGAACGGCCGTGGTGCCGGATCCGGGGACGCCAAGCGACAGCATGGGGACCAGCGCTCCGCCAGCCGCAGCGTTGTTGCCAACTTCGGGCGCGACGACGCCACGAGGATCGCCTTTACCGAACGTCTTCCCGTTCGGATCCACCACCTGCTTCTCAACGGAGTAGGACAGGAAGGAGCCGAGCGACGCACCCGCTCCCGGCAAAACGCCGGCGATGAAGCCGATCAGGGTTGAGCGCACCATGGTCCAGCGGGTGCTAACCAGAGTCGGCCAGTCCGGCAACAGCTTGCCCACGGAAACATCGCTGCCCGATTTCGCGGCCGCGCCGCCGCGGTGGTGCTCCAGAAACACCAGCACCTCGCTGAGTGCAAACAGGCCAACGATGGCAATCAGGAAGTCGATGCCGTCGAAAAGATGCGCTTCATTGAAGGTGAAACGCTGCACACCCGTCTGCGTGTCAACACCGATCATGGCGATGCCAAGCCCCAGCATGGCGGCAAAGGCCGATTTCGCCTGGTTGGTGGATGAGACGCCTCCAAGGGTGGCAAAGGCCAGCGTGAACAGCACGAAATACTCGGCAGGGCCAAACAAGAGGGCGATCTTGACCAACTGCGGGGCGAGCAGCACAAGGCCCCATGTGGCAAAAAAGGAGCCGACAAAGGACGCGATGCCTGAGAGCGTCAGCGCCTGCCCGGCCTTGCCCTGCTTGGCCATGGGATAACCGTCGAGACAGGTCATCATCGCCGGTTCGTCACCCGGGATATTCAGCAGGATGGAGCTGATCCGCCCGCCATACATGCAGCCGTAGTAAACGGCGGTCAGGAGGATTAGCGAAGACGTTGGTCCCAACCCGAGCGAGAAGCAGATCGGGATCAGGATCGCCACGCCATTTGCCGGTCCCAGGCCGGGAAGCGCGCCCATCAACGTTCCGAGGAAGGCACCGACCAGGGCCAGCAGCAGGTTCTGGAAGGTCAGCGCAACGGCAAAGCCGTCGGCAAGAGATGAAAGAGTGTCCATGATTGCGCCCTCAGAAGCCGAAGGGGCCCTGCGCCAACGACAAGCCAAGGATCAGCTTGAAGACGACGTGGATACCGATTGCAGTGGAGATACCAATGACGACCGAGCTGAGGGGCCGTGAACCGAGGCGCCAGGTCAGGTAGGCTGTCGCGATGCTGGTGGCGATGATGAAGCCGACTTCGGGAAGAAACCTGGCGTAGGCGAACATGACGGCGACCGCCAAACCAAGCTCGGCCAGCTGGCTCAGGTTTGGCCAATGCGGGTCCACATCCGGCTTCAGGATAAAGACGATCGAACAGATAATGGTGACAATCCCGATGATGATCGGAAAAGTTCTCGGTCCGATCGCGTCCGACATGAAGCTGTCGGGAATGATGGTCGCGGCCCAGATATAAAAGGCCGCCAGGGCCAGGCCGAAGCCACCCAGGATGCGGTCGCTCATGGCGCCAGTCCTTATTTTGTCAGGGTTCTGGAAGATTGGGCGGCCTCCTGTTGGGCCGCCCGGAGGTGCTTACTGGATAATCCCGATTTCGCGCGAGATGGCTTCGATCTCTGCGATGTTCTCGGCAATGAACGTGTCCATGTCCTCGCCGAAATGCTCAAACGGCTCGATCCCGGCACCGACCAGCATCTGCTGGAAGTCCTCGTTCTGTGTCATGGCTCGGATGGAGTTGTCCCAGAACTGACGCGCTTCTTCGGGCGCATTCTTGGGGATGTAGAAGCCGCGCCAGTTGGGGCCCTCAACATCGTAGCCTTGCTCGATCGCAGTGGGAATGTCGGGGAAGGCGCTCAGGCGCTCCGGAGAAAGAACTGCCAGGATGCGCACGTCGCCGGACTCAACAAAGCCGCGGATTTCGGAAAGGTCGCCCGACAGCGCCTGAACCGAGTTCGACAGCAGCGCGGTCACGGCTTCTCCACCGCCCGAGAAGGCGACGTATTTCATCTGGCGGACGTCTTCGACCCCGGCCGCCTTCCCCAGCAGGAGCGGCTTGATGTGATCGTAGCCACCTACCGCCGAGCCCCCCGAAAACGCAACTGAACGGGGATCCTCTTTCACCGCGTTCATCAGGTCTTCAAGCGTCTGGTATTCTGAATTCGCGGCAACTC
>VGDE01000104.1 GCA_016869875.1 Alphaproteobacteria bacterium | reverse complement strand
ACAACGCGCTCTCGGAGTGCCATAGGATGCGGTCTGCCCATATCATCCCTCCACCTGTCATGCAGGCAGGGAATCACAGATCAAGCCACAGGGGTATCCTGAATCGGGAAAACCGCAACACGCTCTAAGCCGGGCCTATGATGCTCCCTGCAATTCAAGAGAGGGGTCCGCACCGTGACGCCTTCTATCCAGGTGTCCGGCACCAGATCCGGTCCCGACGCGGCCCGACATGACGATCAGGCCTTAACCATTGCGGCGGGACCAAGGACTACTCCGGTGACGGTTTATACCCAGAGCGGCGGTCTAATCGTCCGCGACGACCTCTTGCCGCTGTGCGCCCAGCCCCTCAATCCCCAGCTCGACCACGTCGCCCGGCTTAAGGAAACGCTGCGGCTTCATGCCCATGCCGACGCCCGGAGGCGTGCCGGTCGAGATCACGTCGCCCGGATGCAGCGTCATGAACTGGCTCAGGTAATGGATCAGAAATGGGACCTGATAAACCATCGTGCGGCTCGACCCGTCCTGCATCGCCTCGCCGTTGACCTTCAGCCACATGGACAGGTCCTGCGGGTCCGCGATCTCGTCCGGGGTCACCAGCCAAGGGCCGATCTGACCGAAGTTGTCGCAGGACTTGCCCTTGGTCCACTGGCCCGACCGCTCGGTCTGGAAGGCGCGTTCGGAGACGTCGTTCGTCACCGCGAACCCGGCGACATGGGACATGGCGTCGGTCTCGGAGACATACTTGGTGCGCTTGCCGATGATGACGGCCAGTTCGACCTCCCAATCGGTCTTTTCCGACCCGCGCGGGATGACGATCGGATCGTTAGGACCGCAGATGGCGCTTGTCGCCTTCATGAAGATCACCGGCTCGGGCGGCACGTCCATTCCGGACTCGGCGGCATGGTCGGCATAGTTGAGGCCGATGCAGATGAACTTGCCCGTCCCCGCGACCGGCGGTCCAAGACGGGGGGTGCCGCTGACCTCGGGCAGGCCGGCGGGGTCCAGTTCGGCCAGCCGCGCAAGCGCGGACGGCTCCAGCGCCTCGCCCGCAAGGTCGGGCAGATGGACAGAGAGATCGCGGATCGTGCCGGATGCATCCAGCAGACCGGGCTTTTCGGCGCCCGCGGGCCCGTAGCGCAGCAGTTTCATATCGTCTCTCTTCCTTCAGATCGTCCAGCCGCCATCGATGCAGACGGCTTGGCCGGTGGTGTACGTCGCCCCGGCCAGATAGACGGCAAGCTCGGCGATTTCTTCGGCATCCGCAATCCGGCCCAGGGGCTGGCGTGCGATAAAGGCGGCGCGGGCGGCATCGTAGTCTCCTGTCGCGGCAAGGCGCTGGTCCAGCGAGGGTGACTGCACCGTGCCAGGACAGATCGCATTGCAGCGCACCCCATGTGCTACCGCGTCGGCAGCAACCGACTTGGTCAGCCCTAGGACGGCCGCCTTGGAGGTGGAATAGGCGAAGCGGTTTGCAACGCCCTTCACCGACGAAGCGACCGAAGACATGTTGATGATCGCGCCGCTGCGCCGCTGGATCATCCCTGGCAGCACGGCGCGGATCGTCCGCACCATCGCCTTGACGTTCAGATCGAACGCAAAGTCGAGATCATCGTCCGTGGCCTCAAGCAACGTTCCTGCATGCACGACGCCCGCGCAGTTGAAAAGCACGTCGACCCGGCCGAGGCTCTCGCAGAAGTCTGCCACCGCCGCCCCGTCCAGCACGTCAAGCCGCGCCGTCCGGCAGCCGTCCAGCCCGGCAAGGCCCGCCTCGTTGATATCGGTCGCGACGACCTCGGCACCCGCGCGGGCGAAGGCCAGCGCGCTGGCCCGCCCGATCCCCTGCGCAGCCGCCGTGATCAGAACCCGCTGACCTTTCAGATCCACCATCACATCACTGCCCCTATCTGCCACGGTACGAACTCGACCGCGCCGAAGCCCTGCGCCTCGGATTTCGTATGCGCGCCCGACGCCACGCGCAGCATCAACTCGAAGATTTCGTGGCCCTTCTCTTCCAGCGTGACGCCGGCCAGGATCTCGCCCGCGTTCACGTCCATGTCCGGCTCCATCCGTCGCCAGAGGTCCGGGTTCGAGGCGATCTTGATCGACGGCACCGGCTGATAACCCGAGACGCTGCCCCGCCCCGTGGTGAAGGCGATCAGGTTCGCGCCGGAGGCGACTTGCCCGGTGACCGAGCAGGGATCATAGCCCGGGCTGTCCATGAAGACGAAGCCGGGCGCGTCGATCGGCTCGCCGTAGCGGTAGACGCCCGACAGCGGCGCATGGCCGCCCTTGGCCACCGCGCCAAGGCTCTTTTCCAGGATCGTGGTCAGCCCGCCGCGCTTGTTGCCGGGCGAGGGGTTGTTGTCCATATCGCCGAAGTTCCGAGCGGTGTAGTCCTCCCACCATTCGATCAGGTCCAGCAGCTTGCGGCCCGTGACCTCGTCGGAGCGGCGGGTCAGAAGATGCTCGGCGCCGTAGATCTCCGAGGTCTCGGACAGGATCGAGATGCCGCCCTGTGCGACAAGAAGGTCCGAGGCGACGCCTAGCGCAGGGTTCGCCGTGATCCCGGAATAGCCGTCCGAGCCGCCGCACTGCATCCCGAGGACCAGCTTGCTGGCAGGCGCGGGGGCGCGGGAGATGCGGTTCGCCTCGGCCGTAAGCTCGCGCAGGATGGCGATACCCTTGTCCACCGTGGCCCGGGTGCCGCCGGTCTGCTGGATGGTCATATAACGGAAGCGCGCGCTGTCCTTCAGCGCTTGCCGGTCCACCAGATCGCCGATCTGCATCACCTCGCAGCCGAGGCCCACCATCAGGATCGCCCCGAAGTTCGGGTTGTGGCCGTAGCCGGCAAGAGTACGGAAGAGCGTCTCGTAGCCCTCACCCTTACCGGACATGCCGCAGCCCGTGCCGTGGACAATGGGCACGATCCCGTCGACATTCGGGAAACCGGCCAGCCAGCCTTGCCGTCCGGCTTCTTCGGCGATGAAGCGCGCGACCGAGCCTGAGCAGTTCACCGAGGTGAGGATGCCGATGTAGTTGCGCGTGCCCACCCGGCCCGAGGGGCGGTGATAGCCCATGAAGTCGGCCGGCGGAAGAGAGGCGATCGGGCTGACATTGCTGCCGAAGCCATAGTCCTGCTTGTGCGGCCCCATGCCGAGGTTCTGGACGTGCACATGCTCGCCCGCCGAGATGTCCTGGGTGGCGATGCCGATGACCTGCCCGTATTTCCGCACCGGCTCGCCCGCCGCGATGGCACACGTGGCGATCTTGTGGCCGGCAGGGATGGCCTCGCTCGCCGCAACGCCCGCCACCACCGGAGCCCCCGGCGCCAGCGGCAGCAGCGCCACCAAAATGTTGTCGCTGTCATGCAGGCGAAGCGCAGTGGGGGAAGAGTCGGTCAAGGCGTCACCAGGATCTTAACGATGTCGTCGCGGTTGTCAGACAGCGCCGCGAAGCGGGAAGGCAAATCCGCGAGGGCGATTACCTCCGAGACCAGCGCCTCCGTCGGGATATCGCCGGCGCGCATAGCCGCGATAACGAGGTCGAAATCCGCGCGCAGCGCGTTACGGCTGCCGATGATCCGCGCCTCGCGCTTGTGAAACTCGGCGTCGGAAAAGCGGATGTCGTCCTTGACCACGCTGACAAGGACCGCCGTGCCGCCATGCGCCAGCAGAGGAAAGCCGGCCTCGATGGCCTTGGCGTTGCCTGTCGCGTCGAAGACGGCGTCGAAGCCCTCGGCAAGTTCACCGGTCAGGATCGTTTCGTCGGCGACGTGCAGGTGCTGAAATCCACAAAGCTGCCGTGCAAGGTCCAGCCGCTGCCGGCTGAGGTCCATCAGGTGCACCTGGGCCCCCGCCAGCCGTGCGAAGAGCGCGGTGCCTAGGCCGATCGGTCCGGCGCCGGTGACCAGCACCAGATCGCCCGGCCCGACGCCTGACCGGGCAACGGCATGGGCGCCGATGGCGAGAAACTCGACCATCGCGGCCTGATGAGGGGTCAGCCCGTCTGCAGGATAAAGGTTATCTGCCGGCACCGCGATGCGGGAGCACATGCCGCCGTCGCAATGAACGCCCAGTACCTCGATCCTGCCGCAGCAGTTAGGCTTGCCGCGCCGGCAGGCTCGGCAAGTGCCGCAGGAGAGGTAGGGGTTCACCACCACCAACTGACCCCGGTCCGGCCCGCTTGCGATATGGCCCGACAACTCGTGGCCGATGACGCGTGGGTAGTTCAGGAACGGGTGCTTTCCCTCGAAGATGTGGTAGTCGGTGCCGCAGATGCCGATGGCGGCGATGTCGACCAGCACCCAGCCCTCGGGCGCGGTGTCGGGGCAGGGGCGGGGCTGCACCGCGAAGCTGCCGGGCGCGACGCAGACGCCGCAGTTCATCGTCGCTACGCTCGCGTCCTTCATTGCGCGGCCTCAAGGTTGCGAGCGGTCCAGTCGTCGGGCAGCGCGCCCTTCACGATCAGGCTGAGAACGTCATCCTTGGTAACCTCGCCGATGGGGTGCGCGCCGACAACGCGGCCCTTGTTCATTACCACGATCCGGTCGCACAGCTCGAACACGTCGTGCATGTCGTGGCTGACCAAGAAGATGCCGATCCCGTCCGCCTGCAGCTTGCGGATGAGGTCCGCGACCATCGCCGTTTCCGAAGGGCCAAGCGCCGCCGTCGGCTCGTCCATGATCAGCACCTTGGTGTCGAAGTAGATCGCGCGGGCGATGGCGATAACCTGCCGCTGACCGCCCGAGAGGCTGGAGACCGGATCTCGCAGGTTCTTGAAGTTGGGGTTCAGCCGCGCCAGCACCGTCCGCGCCTCGCGCAGCATCCGCGCGTCATCGAGATTGCCGAACCGGGTCTTCAACTCACGACCCAGAAACAGGTTGCTGGGCGCGTCCAGGTGGTTTGCCAGCGCCAGCGTTTGGTAGATCGTCTCGATCCCGTGGGCGCGGGCGTCGTTAGGCTCGGCGAAGCGGACGGGGGCGCCGTTCACCCGGATCTCGCCGCCCGAGGGCAGCATCGCGCCCGACAGGATGCGCATGAGACAGGACTTGCCCGCGCCATTATGGCCGAGCACGCCCACGACCTCGCCAGGGTAGACGTTCAGCGACACGCCGTCGACGGCGCGGATGCCGCCGAAATGCTTTTCGATGTTGATCATCTCGACCAGCGGGTGCTGGGACATGAGCGGGCCTTTCGGTTGGGGCAGGGGCCGGCGAAGCGGCCCCTGCGGGTTGGTCAATAAAGGACGTTCTGCGCCTCGTCCGAGTCGATGTTGTCTTGATCGACCATGACGACGCCGGTGTTGATGAAGGGCTCGACAGTCTCGCCTGCCAAGATGTCCAGCACGGCCTCGACGCCCATCTCGCCCATAGCGAAGGAGCCCTGCACCGCAGTCGCCGTCAGCACGCCGTCGCGGACAAACTGCTGCAAGTCCTCGTTGCCGTCAAAGCCAAGCGCGACCAGATCTCCGGCCTTGCCCGCCTGCACGATGGCGCGGCCCATGCCCACGGCCGTCGGCTCGTTCGCGCCGAAGATGCCGACGAGGTCGGGGTTCGAGGCGAGGATGTCCGTCGTCTGGTTCAGCGCGTTCGCCATCTGGCTTTGCGAATAGAGCGGGCCGACGATCTCAAGCTCGGAGTTGGCCTGCAGGTATTCGGTGAAGCAGCCGACGCGCCCGATCTCGGACCCAACGCCCGCGACATAGGACATGATCGCAACCTTGCCGGTGGTGCCGGCGTCCTCGATCATGCGCTGCGCCACCTGCTCGCCAGCTGCGCAGTTGTCGGTGGACAGGAATGCCTGGTAGCTGCCCTCGGCCCCATCACCCAGCATGCTGTCGATGATGACGACCGGGATTCCGGACTCATAGGCGTGCTGGACAACCGGAACCAGCGCCTCGGGGTCCGAGGGCGCCAGGACGAGGCCCGCAACGCCGCGGTTGATCGCGTTCTCGACCAGGTTCACCTGATCGGCCACAGCGCTTTCCGCGGCGGGGCCGTCGAAGCTGATCGTATGCTCGCTGTTCCCTTCCATCGCGGCCTGCGCGCCGAGGTTCACGTTCTGCCAGAAGTTCGAGTTGGTCGTCTTGACGATGACCGCGATTTCTCCGGCACCGGCGGCGCCTGCCGTCAGCGCCAGCGCAGATGCGGCAAGGCATGTCCTCAGTTTCATTATGGTTCCTCCTCCGTTGTTTGGTTCTTGCGTCAGCGCCGGTTGCGCACCTGGTCGATCCAGACCGCACCAATGACGACGAAGCCGATCACGATCTGCTGGATGAAGGCCGATACGCCCGACATGTTCAGCCCGTTCCTCAGGATGCCAATGATAAAGGCGCCGATCATGGTGCCCGAGATGGTTCCGACCCCGCCCGACAGCGAGGCGCCGCCAATCACGGCCGCCGCGATGGCGTCCAATTCGTACATAACGCCCTCGCTCGGCTGCGCGGTGACAAGGCGCGACATCAGCACGTTGCCAGCCAGCCCGGCCAGCGCGCCCGACATCGTGTAGGCGTACATCTTGGTCCAGTCGACATTTACGCCCGACAGCCGCGCAGCCTCCTCGTTCGAGCCGGTGGCGTAGATATGCCGCCCGATTTGGCGGCGGCGCAGCAGGTAGGTTGCGGCGATGGCGACGATCAGCAGCAGGATGGCGGGGTAGGGGATGCCGGGGAATATGACGCGCGGAAAGCCGTTCGGCTGCATCTCGACCACGCGGAAGAGGGCGCCGTTACCAAGCCGCCCGAAGCCCGCGCCCAGCTGCGAGATCGGCGTTGCCCCCGTCAGTTGCAGTGCCACGCCGCGTGCGATCAGCATCATGCCGAGCGTCGCGACGAAGGGCGGAATGCGCAGCCGCGTGATGATGAAGCCGTTGAAGGCCCCGCAGGCGGCCCCCGCCAGAACTCCCGTACACATAGCCGGAACCACGGGAAGCCCAGCCTTGACCGCCATGGCCGACACGACCCCCGACAGGGCGACAACCGAGCCGACAGACAGGTCGATCCCTCCGGTGATGATGACCATGGTCAGCCCGATGCCCAGAAGGCCGATGACCGACGTCTGCAGTAGGATCGTCAGCCCGTTGTTCACCGAAAAGAAGGCCGGACTCGCCAGCGAAAAGCCGAGGATCAGCAGCAGAAGCGTCAGCAGCGCCGACGCGCGGTGCAGTTGCTCCCGCGCAATGAGAACGCGCCGTTCACCCCCCGCCTGCCAGGTATTGCTTGCATCCGACATCGTGCCTCCCCGCAGATGGTCCTGATCGACGTCAAGCATGTGCACGGGTCTTGCCTCTGTCAACGGTTTTTAATAATTTAGAACTACAAACAACCGGAGCCGCCCATGGCACGTAGCGACACGCGATACCGCGAGGCCTTCAACCGGCTTCTGGATCAATGTGCGGATTTGCCGATTGGCGCGGCGCTGCCCTCCGAAGCGGCTCTTAGTGATGCGTTCGGCGTCAGCCGGACCGTGGTGCGCCGATGCCTGGCCCGCCTGACCGAGGCGGGCGTGATTACATGGGAAGGCCGCGAGAAGCACCTGCTGCGCCACCCGGGCCAGGGCGATCGCATTGCCCAGGCCAGTCAGGCCGCAGGCCGCGACCAACTGGAGCAACGTTTCCTCGACTGGATCCTGCGCTTCGACGTGCCGGCCGACACGCCGCTATCGGTGGCAGAACTGTCCCGTAACTTCGGGGTCGCACAGCACGAACTCAAGGAATTCCTTGCCGGCCTCAGCCGCTTCGGCCTGGTTGCGCGGCGCCCACAGGGCGGGTGGATGCTGCGCGGCTTCACCAAGGACTTCGCGATCGAGCTGTCCGATTTCCGCCTGATGCTGGAACTTGATGCCATCGCCAAGGTTGCCGAGGCGCCGGTCGATCATCCGGTCTGGCCGCGCCTTGCCTCCCTGCGCGAGGCGCATCATGCGCTGGCGGCGCGGATCGACAGTGAGTTCCACGAATTCTCGAAGCTGGACGAAGCCTTCCACGCGGCCATCAATTCGGTCGTCCGCAACCGCTTCGTGACCGAGTTCCAGAAGGTCATCTCGCTGATCTTTCACTACCATTACATGTGGGACAAGACGCACGAGATGCAGCGCAACGAAGCCGCCATCAACGAGCACCTGGCAATTATCGATGCGCTGGAAGCCCGCGACGCGCCCGGTGCCGCCGAGGCCGCGCGCCAACACCTGCGGACGTCTAAGTCGACCCTCCTGTCATCGCTGCGCCATCATGATTTGGGATAGGACGCGGTCGGGAACAGGCTGAGCCAATGCCTGCAGATTGCGCTGTAAGGTGCGCGCGTTCGCCGTCCCAAGCAGGACCGACGTGGCTGCAGGGTGGCGACGCGCAAAGTGCAGTGCGGCGGTGGCCAGGGAAATGCCGGCAGCCTCGGCCTCTGCCTGCAGCCGAGCGACGCGGGCGACCATCTCCGGCGGCGCCGCGGCGTAGTCATATGTGGCGCCCGGGACGGGGCCGGTGGCGAGGATCCCCGAATTGAAGACGCCGCCCAGGATCAGGCTGGTCCCGTCGGCCATCGCCCGCGGCACCAGCTGCTGCTCGGCGACGCGGTCCAGAAGCGTCAGTCGGCCGGCCAGAAGGATCGCGTCCAGCGGGCCGTGATCCATGACCGTCAGGCAGATCTCGCATTCGTTGACGCCAAGGCCGAAGGCGCCGATGCGCCCGGTCTCCTTCAGCAGCACCAGCCGCTCGTAACCCGACCCCAGAAACGCTTCGAGGTGCCCGGCATTGGCATCGCCGTGGGTGTAGGTGCCCAGATCGTGGACATAGGCGATGTCCAGCCGGCGCAGTCCGAGGCGGGACAGGCTGCCCTCCAGGCTTTCCTCGATCCCGTCGCCGGAATAGTCGTAGCGGACGTCGTTCTGCGCGGGCTGAACATAGCCATCCGCCTCGTCGATGGGCGCGGCGGCGGGGCTGAGGACGCGGCCGATCTTACTGGACAGAACAAAGCCATGACGGTCCCGGAGGAACCTGCCCAACCTCTGCTCGGAAAGGCCACGCCCGTAATGTGGGGCCGTGTCGAAGTATCGGATGCCCGCATCCCACGCGGCCTGCAGCACGTCCTGCGCCGTCTCATCCGAGACGGCCCGGTAGAGGTTCCCGATGCTGGCGCAACCAAAGGAAACCTCGGTCACCTCGACTCCCGTGCGGCCGATGGGTCTTGTCTTCATCTGCGTCTCCTTTCGCTGCTGCCGCATTGTTGACACGGAGAGCTGCAGCTGGCTACAGTTTATTATTATTTCGGACTGAAGCTGGTGAACCCGTGATCATAGACGCGCATCAACATTTCTGGGACATCGCGCGAGGCGACTATGGCTGGATGGACGACAGCGTGGCGCCGATCCGCCGGACGATCCTGCCGGAAGATCTTGTGCCACTCACGACGGCTGCGGGCGTCACCGGCACGGTGCTGGTGCAGGCCGCGCCGACGCTGGCCGAGACACGCTTCCTTCTGGATCTTGCGGACCGCGATCCGCTGGTGCAGGGCGTTGTCGGCTGGATCGATCTGGCCGGCGACGTGGAGGGGCAGCTTGCCGAAATCGCCCATCCTGCGCTGCGCGGCATCCGCCCGATGTTGCAGGACATCGCGCAGAAGGACTGGATCCTTCAGCCTCGCGTGATCGAGGGTTTGCGCCGGGTGGCTGCGGCCGGGTTGCGCCTCGACGCGCTGATCACGCCGCGCCACCTGCCGGTAATCGCACGGCTGGCCGAGGAGCTGCCCCAGTTGCCGATCGTCATCGACCACTGCGCCAAGCCGGCCTTCGACGGTTCTGACCCCGGAGACGCGTGGCGCAGCGGCATGTCTGCGCTGGCAGCGCATCCGCAAGTCTGCTGCAAGCTTTCAGGCCTTGCGAACGAGTACGGGCCCGGCTGGTCCGCCGAAATCCTGCGCCCGGTATTCGATCATGTCCTTGCCGCATTCGGCGCGGAGCGCATGATGTGGGGCAGCGACTGGCCGGTGCTGGAACTGGCGGGCGACTATGCCGGCTGGCTCCAGACTGCAAAGGCGCTTTCCGAGGATCTGTCATCGTCCGAGCGCGAGAGCGTCTTCTCGGGCTCGGCCATCCGCATCTACAATCTGACCGGAAGGATGTGACATGCGGCGCATGGGCCATGTAATCGGAATAAAGCCCGCGGAGATCGCCGAATACCGCCGGCTCCATGCCGACGTCTGGCCCGAGGTGCTGGCTCGACTGGCCGCCTCGAACATCACGAACTACTCGATCTTCCTGCGCCAGCCCGAGAACCTTATGTTCAGCTACTGGGAATATGTCGGCACTGACTTCGCGGCAGACAACGCCGCCATCGCCGCCGATCCTGTCACCCGCCGTTGGTGGACGATCTGCGGTCCGATGCAGGCGCCGCTGGAGAGCCGCGCCGAGGGCGAGTGGTGGGCGCAAATGGAAGAGGTGTTCCACATGCCCTGACCGGACAGCGCCAGTCAGGCACCGCTGCGTGTCTACTCCTCGGCTCCCTGCACGTCGACAAAGAGGCACTAGACCGAGGTGGTTGCCGTGATGAACATGCTGTGGCCGCCCGCGCCGCCGAAGCAGAGGTTCGAAACAGTCTCGGGGATCAGGATCTTGCCCAGCAGCGTGCCGTCCGGCGCGAAGCGATGGACGCATACCTACCTCGAAGAACTTTCGCTACATAAATCGGTCTTATCACTCCGTTGCTGCTTGCGCGGTGTCACCCGCGCCTTCCGGGAAGGCTTGAGGCCTCGGTGGCTATGGCCTCTGTCAGCAATCGAAGCCGGTCCAACTTCCTGTGCAGTTCGTGCGCCATCTCCACGCGTCTTGGGACAGTGCTCAGGAAACCGAACTTGTCTAACATGAGAGGATCCCAGGCGTCACGCGCTCCTGCAAAGAAGCCTCATTAACTCAATCTAAAGATGTTTAGCATGG
>VGDE01000103.1 GCA_016869875.1 Alphaproteobacteria bacterium | reverse complement strand
GCGTGGCCTGAGCTTAACGGGGCAAGGGGAAGCCCTGCTTCAACGCCAAGTTCTGCAACAATGCCGATCCTGACCGTCCCTGTGTGCCTTCCAAATGGCGTCAAGGCGGCGCGTATGACTAACAGCGAGCCTACAGGCCTCTGCCTTGTCCGCCGTTTTCAGAGAGAAAGTAAATCTGCTCCCGAGCTTTCTTCGTCGGGTCTTGGTGTAGTTCCCGTCAGTCCTGAGGGATGCACCGTCGAAAATACCACCTGTTCCCCTTCGGTTCGATGTGCTGACACATAATCCGGATTGCCCGAAGCTGGAAGACTGCGACCACTTCGTGTAACCTGAGGCAAGCACACAATCTTATCAACCCGTTAATGTGAATACTATAACAACGGGAAGTTTGGCGGAGAGGGTGGGATTCGAACCCACGGAACCCTTGCAGGCTCAACGGTTTTCGAGACCGCCCCGTTCGACCACTCCGGCACCTCTCCGCGCTTTTGGGTGGTGAGGCGGGGATTTAGAGGGGCAGGGGTTGAAGCGCAAGAGGGTTTCGACGAAAAAACACGGGCGGTCGAAATTTCTTTCGAAAGGGACGGGCAATGCTGACAATTCTGGGACTGGCGGGTGGAGTAGCCCTGAGTGCCCTGTCCGCTGGCGGTGTTCCGCAGATGGCCGTTCTGACAGCCGGCCCTGAAAAGGTTCAGGCGCAGCAGCAGGCGCCGGATACTGTCCAACGGCTGTGGCAGGCGCTGGACTTGGGGGCGATGATGCCGATCCTTCAGGAAGAGGCCGTGCGCGAAGCTGTCAAGATGGAGGCCGAGGGGCTGATCCAGGGCGGCGGCCGCCCCTGGCCCGAGGTCGTTGCACAGGTTCACCAGCCCGACCGGCTGGCCGCCTTGTTTCAGGCCGCTGTTCTGGTGGCGCAGGATCGTGTGGATGCGGCGTTGCTGGACCAGGGTTTGAACTTCTACGAACAGGGTCCGGGTCGTCGGCTGGTGGCGCTTGAAACTTCGGCCCGCCGCGCGATGCTTGAGGAGGAGGTCGAGGCCGATGCGATCGCCGCCTTTGCCCGCGCCGAGGCTGAGGGCCATCCGAGAGCAGTGCAGATCCAAAGGTTGATCGAGGAGGCGGACCTTGTTTCTCCCAACGTCGCGGGCGGGTTGAACGCGCTTGTCGCCTTTTCGCGCGGATTTGCCCAGGGCGGCGGCTTTGACATGCCGCTGACGGAGGAGCAGCTGATGGCCGACACCTGGGCCCAGCAGGAGCAGATCGAGGCCGATGCACAGGAATGGCTGCAGGCCTTCCTGATGTTGGCCTATGCACCGCTCAGCGACGGCGAGATGGAGGACTACATCGCCTATGCGACCTCGCCGGCGGGGCAGGCGCTGGCGTTGGTCCTGTATGCAGCCTTTGACCAGGTCTTCGAACAGGCCTCCTTCGACACGGGGTTGGCGGCGGCGCTGCGGATGCAGGGTCGCCAGTTGTGAGCGTGATCCTGATGGGCCCCATGGCAGGGCCCGCTCTGATGGACGCCCTCGGTCTGCGGGGGCGAACGCTGCGCCTGAACGGCCGCTTGCTGGGCGGCGCGCGGGCAGGGGTCGAGGAAGGCGGCTGGCCATGCCTGTTCGCCGCGGACGCGCCGCTGACAGGTGTCGAGGTCATGTCGAATGGTGCCTTGGAGCGATATGCTGCGGTCATGGGCCTGGCGCCCCAGAACCACGAGGGGAGAGCCATCCTTGGCATTTCAGGGTCGGGGCCGTGCAACGAACCGCCTTGGACCGACGATTCGACGCGCGACGCGCTGGCTGCCGAGATCGCGCGTCAGATCCTGGAGGCGCCCGCCGATGCGGAGGCTGCGCAACTGGCCTCGCGGCTGCCGATGATGGGCACCTGGGCCAGCAGCCGGCTGCGGGCGGCGGCAATGCCGCCGTCGGGTGGAACGGTGGTGGCACGACGCGGCCGCGATCAGGTCCGCGTTCTGGAACGGGAACAACCGTTTCGCGGCTACTTCGCGGTGGAGCGGCAGCGGTTGACCCATGTGTTGCACCAGGGCGGGCAAAGCCAGCCGATGATCCGCGAAGGCTTTCTGATGGGCGATGCGGTGGTGGTCCTGCCCTGGGACCCGCGGCGTGACCGGGTGCTGGTGATCGAACAGTTCCGCCTCGCGCCCGCGCTGCGGGGCGATCCGCAGCCTTGGTTGCTGGAACCCATCGCGGGACGCGTCGATCCAGGGGAAACGGTGGAGGAAGCGGCCTTGCGAGAGGCCCGCGAAGAGGCCGACCTGACGATCCGGCAGCTGATCCCATGCTTTCACGCCTATCCCAGTCCCGGCGCCGTCTGCGAATTCCTGTATCACTATGTCGGCATCGCGGACCTGCCCGATGACGTGGCCGGGATTCACGGGCTGGATGGCGAAGCCGAGGATATCCGCGGTCATCTCATGCCGCGTGACAGCCTGTCAGCCATGGTCGATGCCCGCCAGATCACCAATGCCCCGCTGATCGCACTGTCGCTGTGGCTGGATGCGCGGGCCGGGCGGCTGCGCGGGGAACCGTCGCGCACATGAGGCCGTTCGATCCGGAACGGCCGGGGGCGGGGTTGCCCCCTGCTGGCCTGCATGTGTAGGTAATCGGGAAAATCCAACTCACCCGGAAAGAAGGTCGATCGCCATGCGAATCTGTTCTGATCTGGCCGACGCGATCGGCAACACCCCGTTGATCCGCCTGAACCGCGCCAGCGAGGAGACCGGCTGCGAGATCCTCGGCAAGGCCGAATTCATGAATCCTGGCCAATCGGTCAAGGATCGCGCGGCGCTCTATATCATCAAGGATGCGGTGGCGCGGGGCGAATTGCGGCCGGGCGGCACCATTGTCGAGGGCACGGCGGGCAATACCGGCATCGGGCTGGCGCTGGTGGGTGCCTCCATGGGCTTCAAGAGTGTCATCGTGATCCCGGAAACTCAGAGCCAGGAGAAAAAGGACATGCTCCGCCTGGCCGGCGCGACCTTGGTCGAAGTGCCCGCAGCGCCCTACAAGAACCCCAACAATTATGTCCGCTATTCCGGGCGCCTGGCGGCCCAGCTTGCGCGGACCGAACCGAACGGCGCAATCTGGGCCAACCAGTTCGACAACGTCGCCAATCGCCGCGCCCATCTGGAAACCACCGGTCCCGAGATCTGGGAACAGACCGGCGGAAAGGTCGACGGCTTTGTCTGCGCGGTCGGCTCGGGCGGCACGCTGGCCGGCGTGGCCGACTCGTTGCAGCCCAAGGGTGTCAAGATGGGCCTGGCCGATCCCGAAGGCGCGGCCCTGCATTCCTTTTACACGACCGGAGAGTTCGACAGCCCCGGCAGCTCGATCACCGAAGGGATCGGGCAGGGGCGGATCACTGCCAACCTCGAAGGCTTTACCCCCGACTTCAGCTGGCGCATCTCGGATGCCGAGGCGCTGCCGATCGTCTTCGACCTGCTGCGATATGAGGGCCTGTGCCTGGGCGGATCGTCCGGCATCAACGTCGCGGGCGCCATCCGCATGGCCCGCGAGATGGGGCCCGGCCACCGCATCGTGACGATCCTGTGCGACTATGGCACGCGCTATCAGACCAAGCTGTTCAATCCCGAGTTTCTGCGGGCCAAGGGCCTGCCGGTCCCCGACTGGCTGACCCGTCCGGCTCCCGCTCTTCCCGAAGTATTCGAAGGCTGACTTCTTTCATGCGACATCTTCTTGCTTGCCTGCTGGTGGCGATGCTGGCGGTGACGGGCTTGCCCGTGGCGGCACAGCAAAGCCAGCAGCCCGGCGGTCTGAACTACCAGACTTGGGAACTGGTGGCCGAACGCGCCGAAGCGCTGTCCATCAACCCCCAGGCGACGAACGAGGAACTGGCCCGGACGCGGGCCCGGATCGTCGAATGGCGGGACCGGTTGCAGCAAGGCCAGAACGTCAACGCCGAGCGCATCGCCACCCTGCGCAATCAGATCGAGGCGCTTGGACCCGCCCCGGCCGAAGGGGAAAGCGAGGACGCCGAACTGGCCAGCCGCCGCGCCGAGCTGAACCAGCAGCTGTCGACCGCTCAGGCGCCCCGTCTTGCCGCCACCGAGGCGGCCAGCCGCGCCAGTTCCATCATTGCCCAGATCGACGAGATCGTGCGCCAGCGCCAGGCACTGGAACTGGCAAAGCAATCGCCCTCGCCGCTGTTGCCCAGCAGCTGGGCCGCCGCCGCCAGTGACGGCCTGGACCTGCTGGAAGGCGTCAGCAACGAGATCTCGGGCCGGAACGCCAGCGCCGAAACCTGGCAGGAACTGCGGGGTCAGCTGCCGCAGGTCGCGGCCTACCTGATCGCCGCGCTGTTGCTGCTGACCTATGGACGGTCCTGGATCGACAGCCTGCCGTCACGCCTGTCGGCGCGGGCGACGGATTATTCGCGTGCGGTGATGGCCTTTGTCGTCTCTCTGGGGCAGATCGCCATCCCCATGGTTGGCCTGTATCTTGCCATCAGCGCCCTTCAGGCAACCCGCCTGCCGGGACCCTGGACGACGCCGTTCCTGAACGCGCTGCCCGTGGCGGGCGTCATCCTGTTCAGCGGCATCTGGCTGGCGCGCGCGCTGTTTCCGCGCAAGGCCATCGCCTATACATCGCTTCATATGGGCGAAAGCGCGCGGGTGTCGGCGGCGCGGGTGGTTCGCATCCTGGCATTGCTGATGGCGATCCATCATATCCTGTCGCGGGCGGTGCTGCCCTTGTCGGGCCTTTACGAGCAGGGCGAGGCGCAGGTGGGTCGCGTTCCGGTCCAGTTCGGCGATGCCTCGGCAGGGGTCTGGCACATGGTGATGATCGTGCTGGCAGGGCTGGCCATGGTACGGCTTGGCAACATCCTGCGCCGGCTGACGCATGATGCCGTGACGCAGGATCTGTCCTATCGCCACTGGATCGTGGCCTGGGCCGGGCAGCTGACCCGCTTTGTCGCACCAGTGGCGGCGGTGGCAACGGCGGCAGGCTTCGTCAACCTGGGCAATCTGATGGTCTGGCCCTGGCTCCTGTCGCTGGCACTGGCCGGGTTGCTGATCCTGCTGCAGGATTTCATTGCCGATCTGTTCAACATGCTGCAGCGGGGGGCCGAGGGCGCGCGCGAGGGTCTGGCGCCCCTGTTGACCGGCTTTGCACTGATCCTGCTGTCGGTGCCGCTGTTCCTGATCATCTGGGGGGCAACGCCGGACGAGCTGTCGGAATACTGGGTCCGGTTCCGCGCAGGCGTCAGCCTGGGGGGCGTCACCCTGTCGCCAGGCGCGATCCTGACGTTCCTGGTGATCTTCGGCATCGGCTATGTCCTGACCCGGGGGGTGCAGGGGGCATTCCGCAACTCCATCCTTCCCAAGACCAAGCTGGACCACGGCGGGCAGAACGCGGTGGTGTCGGGTCTGGGCTATGTGGGGATCGTGCTGGCGGCGCTGATGGCCATCACTTCGGCCGGGATCGACCTGTCCGCATTTGCCATCGTGGCCGGCGCGCTGTCGGTGGGTATCGGTTTCGGCCTGCAGAACATCGTGTCGAACTTTGTCAGCGGCATCATCCTTCTGATCGAGCGCCCGGTCAGCGTCGGTGACTGGATCAGCGCCGGTGGCCAGCAGGGCATCGTCAAGCGCATCTCAGTCCGCTCGACCCAGGTCGAGACCTTTGACAAGACCGAGGTGATCGTCCCCAACAGCGACCTGATCAGCCAGCCGGTCATCAACTGGACGCGGCACAACAAGGTCGGCCGGATCATCATCCCCGTAGGCGTCGCCTATGGCAGCGACACCCGCAAGGTGGAGCGTATCCTGCGCGAGATTGCCGAGGATCATCCGCTGGTGGCCATCGACCCGGCCCCTGCGGTGCTGTTCCGCGGCCTTGGCAACGATTCGCTGGACTTCGAGGTGCGTGCGATCCTAGCCGATGTCGGCACAGGTCTGGGGGTGACCTCTGACCTGCTTCACACGATCGTCGCCCGCTTTGCCGACGAAGGCATCGAGATCCCCTTCGCGCAGCGCGACATCTGGCTGCGCAATCCCGAGGCGCTGCCTGGCGGCACATCCGCGCAGGCAGCTGCGCGCGAGCCGTCGTCCGGGCTGAACCGGCCGGACCCGATGCTGATCCGTGACGAAGGCCAGGACGCTCCGGGACTGCCCGATCACGCCGGCGATGGAGAGGATGCAGGGCGTTAGGCCCTGCTTCGATCCGGATCGCGCAGCGGCGTCAGGCGGCCAGCGGCTCTTCGGTCGGATCGCCGCTGCCGTCGTCGGGCAGGCCCTCGCGCGACAGCATCACCGCCACCGGCCGCAGCCAAGGAATGTGGGCGCAGACGATCATCAGCGCGACCATGATCGGCACCGCCAGGAACATGCCGGGTACGCCCCAGACTGCCCCCCAGAAGGCCAGCGACAGGATGATGCCAAAGCTGGACAAGCGCAGCGTCTGGCCCAGCAGCATCGGGTCCAGCACGTTTCCGATCACGAATTGCACAAGGGTGATCGACACGCCGATGATCAGGGTCAGGGTCGGGTCGCCTGTCAGGACAAAGACCAGGATGGTGCCAATGACGGTGGCCACGATCGAGCCGACCGATGGAATGAAGTTCAGAATAAAGGTCAGGATCGCCACCGCCGTTGCCAGTTCCAGCCCCGCGATGCTGAAAATCACCCAGACCAGCGCCGAGGTGACGGCGCTGACCCCCGTCTTGACGACCAGGTAGCGGTTCACGCGGTGCATGATCGATGTGATGATCCGGCGCACCTGTCGCGCCTGGACAGGATCACCTGTCAGACGCTCGATCTTGGTGGGAAACCAGACCTGCTCGGCGAACATGAAGCCCACGAACAGGATCACCAGAACGCTGCCCGACAGGATGCCCGAGGCTTGCCCTGCCAGCGACCGGATCCAGCCGGTGATGTTGAAATTCGTCAGCGCCGTCATGATCCGTTCCTGCGCCTCGGGACCAAGGCGCGCGGTCAGGTCGGGCAGGGCCGCCTGCGCCCGCTCGGCATAGGTGATGGCCAGAAACACGATCTCGTTCACCTGCGCCAGAATCGTTGTCGAGATCCACAAGAGCCCAAGGGCGATGCCGATCAGCGCCAGCGTCGTGGCCAGCCAGTTCGGCACCTTCAGCCGCGATGAGATCGCGTGGATGGCGTCGGATGTCAGCGAGAACAGGATGATCGCAATGGCAAGCGAGATCAGGATAAAGCGCGCCTGTACCAGCATGAACAGCAGCAGCGAGAAGGCGATGATGCCCAGAAAGCCGGTCTGCAGCCGCTCTCGCAGCACGGTTTCGTTCGATTGGTCCACGACTGTCCCCAGGGATGAAAAACCCGACCCCGGATGCCGGGGTCGGGCCGGATGGTGTCAGTCCTGGGCCTCGTCGGTCAAGGTATCTGCATCGCCTTGTTCGGCGATGCGGGCCACCGAAACCACGACTTCGCCGTTGCTGGTGTTGAAGACCCTGACGCCCCCCGCACTGCGCGACCGGAAGCTGATCCCCTGCACGGGCACGCGGATCGACTGGCCCGTCGAGGTCGCCAGCATGATCTGGTCGTCCCCTTCGACCGGGAAGCTCGCCACCAGGGGCCCGCCCCGCATCGCGCGGTCCATCGCCATCACGCCCTGGCCCCCGCGGCCGCGCACGGGATAGTCGTGGCTGGAGCTGATCTTGCCCGCGCCCTTTGCGGTGATGGTCAGGATCAGGTCCTCGGCCGCCGACATCTCGATGTAGCGTTCCTGGGTGATGCTGCCTTCGGCCGGGGTGTCCTCGTCCTCATCGGCCTCGGCGCCGTCATCCAGCGCACCCGCGATGGCACGGCGCATCTTGAGATAGGCCACCCGTTCGGAGGGATCGGCCTCGAAGTGGCGGATAACGGCCATGCTGACGACGCTGTCGCCCTCGGCCAGCCGGATGCCCCGAACGCCCGTGGAGTCGCGACCCTTGAAGACCCGGACCGCCGT
Source organism: Alphaproteobacteria bacterium (assembly GCA_016869875.1). Taxonomy (GTDB): domain Bacteria; phylum Pseudomonadota; class Alphaproteobacteria; order Rhodobacterales; family Rhodobacteraceae; genus Paracoccus. The sequence goes on along the minus strand of VGDE01000103.1, from coordinate 3,101 downwards.
TGTGGGAAACCGGATCGCGCGACCCTGGGCGGTCAGCAGCATCACGTCGTCTGCGGTCGTGGCCATGCGCACGCCGATCAGGCTGACGCCCTCGGGCAGCTTCATCGCGATCTTACCATTGGAGCGGACGCTGCCAAAATCGGACAAGGCGTTGCGGCGCACATCTCCGTCCGATGTGGCGAAGATCAGCTGGTAGTTGTCCCATTCCGTGTCGGGCGCATCGACCGGCATCAGGGCCGCGATGCTGACCCCCGGCTCGATCGGAAGGATGTTGACGATCGCCTTGCCCTTCGACGTGCGCCCGCCAAGGGGCAGGCGCCAGGTCTTCATGCGATAGACCATGCCGTCTGTGGTAAAGAACAGCAGTTCGGTATGGGTGTTGGCGACGAACAGCGTCGTGACGACATCGTCCTCCTTGGTGGCCATGCCGGACAGACCCTTGCCGCCACGCCGCTGCGCGCGGAACTCGGCCAGGGCGGTGCGCTTGATGTAACCGCCCGAGGTGATGGTCACGACCATGTCCTCACGCTCGATCAGGTCCTCGTCCATCATGTCGCCGGACCAGTCCGCGATCTCGGTCCGACGGGGCACGGCGAACAGGCCGCGCACCTCGCGCAGCTCATCCGAGATGATGCCCATGATCCGCGCACGCGAGGCAAGGATCGCGAGATAGTCGCGGATGCTCGCGGCCAGCGACTGCAGTTCGTCCGTGACTTCCTTGACGCCGATCTGCGTCAGGCGCTGCAGGCGCAGGTCCAGGATGGCGCGGGCCTGCACCTCGGACAGGTTGTAGGTCCCGTCCTCGTTCACGGGATGCAGCGGATCGTCGATCAGGCGCAGGTATTCGACGATGTCATGGGCCGGCCAGCGACGCTCCATCAGGCGCTCGCGCGCCTCGGCGGCGTCCGCGCTGCTGCGGATGGTCGCCACGACCTCGTCCACGTTGCTGACGGCGACGGCCAGGCCGCAGAGCACATGGCTGCGCTCGCGCGCCTTGCGCAGTTCAAAGGCCGTACGGCGTGCCACGACCTCTTCGCGGAAGCTGATGAAGTAGGTCAGGAAGTCGCGCAGCGCCAGCTGTTCGGGCTTGCCCCCGTTCAGCGCCAGCATGTTGCAGCCAAAGGTCGTCTGCAGCTGGGTGAACCGGAACAACTGGTTCAGCACCACGTCGGGCGTGGCATCGCGGCGCAACTCGATGACGACGCGGACCCCGTGGCGGTCGGATTCATCCTGAACCGTGGCGATGCCCTCGACCCGCTTTTCCTTGGCAAGTTCGGCAATCCGCTCGATCAGCGTGGCCTTGTTCACCTGATAGGGGATTTCGTCCACGACAATGGCAAAGCGGTCCTTGCGCGGCTCCTCGATATGGGTCTTGGCACGGATGATGACGCTGCCGCGCCCCTCCAGATAGGCCTTGCGCGCGCCGGACCGCCCAAGGATCGTGGCGCCGGTCGGAAAATCCGGGCCGGGAATGATCTCCAGCAGGCGTTCGGTCGGCAGGTCGGGATCGGCGATCAGTTCCAGCGTCGCGTCGATCACCTCGCCCAGGTTGTGGGGCGGGATATTCGTGGCCATGCCGACGGCGATGCCGCCCGCGCCATTGACCAGCATGTTCGGAAACCGCGCCGGCAGGACGGTCGGCTCGCGGTCCTTGCCGTCATAGTTGTCCTGGAAGTCGACCGTGTCCTTGTCGATGTCCATCAGCAGGAAGTTGGCAGGCTTGTCCATGCGCACTTCGGTATAGCGCATGGCCGCCGCCGGATCGCCGTCCATGCTGCCGAAGTTGCCCTGACCATCCAGCAGCGGCAGCGACATCGAGAAGTCCTGCGCCATCCGCACCAGGGCGTCATAGATCGCGCTGTCGCCGTGAGGATGGTACTTGCCCATCACGTCACCGACCGAACGCGCGGATTTGCGATAGGGCTTGTCCGAGGTGTTGCCGCTTTCGTCCATGGCATAGAGGATGCGCCGATGCACGGGCTTCAGTCCGTCGCGCAGGTCCGGGATCGCCCGGCTGACGATCACGGACATCGCATAATCCAGATACGAGGTCCGCATCTCGGCGCTGATGTCGATCAAGGGCCCGTCGTGATGCATCACCACCCGCATTGCGGCGACGGTGTCCTCGGCGGTTCCGGGGGTTTCGGGCAGATCGTCTTCTGGGGTGTCGGCCACGGGTATTCCTCAACATCTAGTTGGAATTACCTATAGCCGAGGCAGGGCCGGGGGGCAATCACGCCCCGCATTCCGGCCCAGGAAAAGGGTCCTTTCGGCCCTCAGTCGCCCTTGCGGGCGGCAAGGCCCCATACCCCGGCCAGACCGGCCGAAAAAATCGCGTTCCAGCCGGCCATCGACACGCCCAGAAAGCTCCACGCGACCTCGTCGCAGCGCACGACCGGGGCGGCCTGAAGGCGGCTCATCAGGTCTTGCGTGGACAGCCGCGCCAGGTCGCCGACCCCGCCCGAGCAATGTGCCGGCCCGGTCCACCAGGTCATCTCGACTCCGACGTGATAGATGGCAAACCCCATTGCCGCCCCGGCGGCGGCCAGGCCGAGCACCGCCAGCCCGCGAACCCGCCCCGTCAGCCAGACCAGCCCGGCCAGCACGACGGCGGCCAGGTGCGGCCACCGCTGCAGGATGCACAATTCGCACGGCGCATAACCAACGGCCTGGAAAACCAGGGCCGCTATCAGCAGCAGGGCCGATCCTGCGCCGGCAAGGAAAGACAGCTGCCGGCCCGTCACAGGTATCGTACCGCAGCAAAGCCGCCAATCAGGCAGACCATGAAGATCGTGAAGACCAGACCCAGGCGGCGCTCGATGAAGTCTCGCACGGCGGGGCCGAAGCGCCACAAGAGGCCCGCGACCACGAAGAACCGCCCGGCGCGCCCCAGGATCGAGGTCAGGATGAACAAGGGCAGCGACAGCCCGACAGCGCCCGAGAAGATGGTGATGACCTTGAACGGAAAGGGCGTCAGGGCCGCAAAAAGAACGGCCCAGCCCCCGTATTCGGCGAAACGCGCGGCCAGTTGTTCATAAGCGGCCTCCTTGCCATAGGCGGTCAGCACCCATTGGCCAAGGGTGTCCATCAGCACCGCCCCA
>VGDE01000102.1 GCA_016869875.1 Alphaproteobacteria bacterium | reverse complement strand
GATGCTGGACCACTACCAGCAGACCAAGAACATGCTGGTCAGCTACAGCCCCAAGAAGCTCGGCTTCTTCTGACACAAAAGGCGGCCCGGAACCGGGCCGCCCTGCCCCGAAACCCAAGGGGGGGCATGGGCGTTGAGGCTGATCGTCCCTTTCCTGCCGGACAGAACCATGCCCAAGGACAGCATCATCGACCCCGAGGACGCCGCGGAAAGCGCAGGCCTTGTTTATGTCAATGACGACATGCCGGGCATCACGCGCAAGCGCGCAGGCAAGGGCTTTGCCTATCGGGGTCCCGATGGACAGGTGATCCGCGACAAGGCCGAACGCCAACGCATCGCCTCGCTGGCCATTCCGCCTGCCTATACGGATGTTTGGATCTGCCCAGACCCGCGCGGCCACATCCAGGCCACCGGGCGGGATGACAAGGGCCGCAAGCAGTATCGCTATCACCCCGAGTTCCGCGAGATCCGCGACAGCGCCAAGTACGAGCGGATGCTGGATTTCGCCAAGGTGCTGCCGAAGGTGCGCCGCCAGGTGTCCGAGGACATGTCGCGCCGCGGCATGCCAGCTGAAAAGGTCCTGGCAACCGTCGTCTATCTTTTGGAAAACACCATGATCCGCGTGGGCAACGCCGATTACGTCAAGCAGAACAAGTCGCACGGATTGACCACGCTGCGGACGCGCCATGTCAAGCTGGAGGGCAACGAGGTCCGCTTCCGCTTTCGCGGCAAAAGCGGCAAGGAGTGGAACCTCGGCCTGCGTGACCGCCGCATCGCGCGCATCATCAAGGCGTCACAGGACATCCCGGGCCAGCACCTGTTCCAATATCTCGACGACGAAGGGCAACGCCATCCGGTCACCTCGACCGAGGTGAATGCCTATCTGCGCCAGATCAGCGGCAGCCATATCACGGCCAAGGACTTCCGCACCTGGACCGGCACCGTTCTGGCCGCTCTTGCCTTGGCCGAATTCGAGGCGGCCGACAGCGACGCCGCAGCCAAGCGCAACGTGCGTCAGGCCATCGAGACCGTTTCGGCACGATTGGGCAACACGCCCACCATCTGCCGCAAATGCTATGTTCACCCGCAGATCATCGATGCCTATCTGGCCAAGGAACTGCGGCTGGAATTGCGCGACAAGATCGAGGACAACCTGGACAACGCCGACCTGCGTCCCGAAGAGAAACAGGTCCTGCGTTTCCTCAAGAAGAGGCTGAAGGCATGAGCACCGTCACCGCCACCCCGGAGGCGCTGAAGCTGATCCAAGACATCGTGGCCGACCACGGGCCCGTCCTGTTCCACCAGTCTGGCGGCTGCTGCGACGGATCGTCGCCCATGTGTTATGCGCAGGGCGATTTCCGCGTGGGCGAGCGCGACGTGAAGCTGGGCGAGATCGGCGGCGCGCCCTTTTACATCTCGGCCAGCCAGTACGAGGCATGGAAGCACACCGACCTGGTGATCGACGTGGTGCCGGGGCGCGGCGGCATGTTCAGCCTGGACAACGGGCGGGAAAAGCGGTTCCTCACCCGCTCCGAGATGTGCGGGATCTGACATCGTGCGGCGTTGTGACCGTCACAGTGATCGGCTAGACAGGGCGCGTTCCTGACAGCGAGGTAGCCCCATGTCTCACAGCGTCTTCATCGACGGCGAAGCCGGCACCACCGGCCTGCAGATCCGCGACCGCCTGCTGGGGCGCGAGGACATCCGCCTTGTGCAGCTGGACCCGGCGCGCCGCAAGGACCCCGAGGCACGCCGCGAGGCCTTTGCCCAGGCCGACATCGCGATCCTGTGCCTGCCCGACGATGCCGCCCGCGAGGCGGTGCAGCTGACCGAGGACATGGAGGTGCGGCTGATCGACGCCTCGACCGCGCACCGGATCGATCCGAACTGGATCTTCGGCTTTCCCGAGCTTGCGCCCGAGATGCGCGAGATGATCGCCGCCGCGCGTCTGGTCAGCAATCCCGGCTGCTATTCCACGGGCGCGATCGCGATGATCGCACCGCTGGTCGCCGCAGGCCTGATCGAGGAGTCCGAGGCGCTGTCGATCAACGCTGTCAGCGGCTATACCGGCGGCGGCAAGGCGCTGATCGGCGATTACGAAGCGGGGCGGGCGCCGGTGCATTTCGTGTACGGCCTGAACCAGCGCCACAAGCACATCCCCGAGATCATGACCCATGGCGGGCTGCTGATACAGCCGGTCTTTGCGCCTTCGGTCGGCAATTTTGCCCAGGGCATGGCGGTGCAGCTGCCCCTGCACCTGGACGATGACCGCAGCATCGCCGCGCTGCACCAGGCCTTGTCGGACCATTACGCCGGTCAGGATTTCGTGCAGGTGGTGCCTGCCGCCGATGTGGGCGAGCGGATCGACCCGACTGCCCTGAACAACACCAACCTCATGCGCATCAGCGTGCATGGCGACGAGGACGCGGGCTGTGCCACCGTGGTCGCGGTGCTGGACAACCTGGGCAAGGGCGCTTCGGGGGCCGCGGTGCAGAACCTGAACATCATGCTGGGCCTGCCGGAAAACGCGGGCCTCTAGGCATGGGGCTGGCGCGCCATCTGCGTTAACGCTGATTAACGACATTCTTTGACGCGCTGGCGCCGGCCAGACTAACTGAAGCTGACGAACCCGGGCAAGAGAAGCTTGCCGCCCCTTGTTGGTTGATCAGTTTCAGGAGTTTCGGATGGCACGCCTTACGGCCTATTACGGTTTTGACCAGTTGAGCCTGGATTTCAACATCCTGTCCCGCCAGTTCGTGGACCTGGAGTTCCTGGACAACAGCTATCTCCAGACCGGAGGCGTGACCTACGAGGACTCTCTGGCGGTCTTCTACGAATCGCAAGGCTGGCTGATGGGCGCTGGCTTCGCGGGCCGGGGCTTCCGCCTGGGCGAAGGGGACGTGCTTCTGGGCACGGTCAATGCCGTCGAGGCGGTCGTGATCGACATGGACGTGTATGACGTCAACTGGGTGCTGTCGGGCCTCCAGATCCCGCTCGCCGACATCTTTGACGCGATCTACACCCCGTCGGTCACCGATGACTGGCGCCTGCTGGACCGCATGCTGGCCGGAAACGACCTGTTCAACCTCAGCTTTCAGGCCGATCGCGCCTTTGGCATGGGAGGCCACGACACGCTGTTCGGCGAAGGCGGCGACGACACCCTGTCCGGGGGGATTGGCAACGACCAGCTGTTCGGCGGCGTGGGCAGCGACATGCTGATGCTGGATGCGGGGGACGATGCGCTGTATGGCGGGATCGGCCAGGACGTGGTGGTCGTCGACGGCACGCGCGCCGCGCGGATCGACCTGGCGCTGACCGTGCGCCAGGACACGGGCTATGGCCGCGACATTATCACGGGGATCGAGGATGCCGTGGGCGGGCTGGGCAACGACACGCTGTCGGGGAACGCGCAGGCGAACATCCTGATGGGCGTGGGCGGGCATGACCGCCTGTCCGGCCGGGCCGGCGAAGATCTGCTGGACGGCGGGGCCGGAAACGACCGGCTGGACGGGGGGACCGGGAACGACCTGCTGCTGGGGGGCGGGGGCGACGATCTTTTGTTGGGCGGCTCGGGTGCCGATACCCTTCGCGGCGGATCTGGCAACGACCAGCTTTTCCTGGACGGCGGGGCGGATGTGCTGGAGGGAGGCGCGGGGACCGACTGGCTGATCCACCTGGGCAGCGGCGGCGTGTCGGTCGACCTGGGGGTGACGGTCGCGCAAGACACCGGCCTCGGCCTTGACCGCATCATGGGGGTCGAGAATCTGCGTGGAGGCAGCGGGGCTGACCGCCTTTCGGGCAATGGTCAGAACAACGTGATCCAGGGCGGTGGAGGCTTCGACGTCATCGCCGGCGGATCGGGGAACGACCGGCTGGAGGGGCAGGCCGGCAACGATCGCCTTGACGGCGGGTCCGGCCGGGACAGCCTGTCCGGGGGGGTGGGCAACGACCGGTTGATCGGCGGGACCGGCGCGGATGTGCTGACGGGCGGCGGCAATGCAGACATCTTTGTCTTTCGCAGCCTGAACGACAGCACTGTTTCCGCCCGCGATGTCATCGCCGATTTCCAGCGGGGCCAGGATCGGATCGACCTGTCGGCCATTGATGCCGATCACCTGGTTCGAGGCAACAATGCCTTCACCGTGCAGTCCGGCGGCAGTTTCGAGTCCGACAAGGGCGGACAGCTGCTGATCCAGCGCAGCGCCGCGACGAATGTGACGGATGTGCTGATGGACGTGAACGGCGACGGAATCGCCGATGCGGCGATCCGCCTGCAAGGACTGCACGTCCTGTCTGCGGGGGACTTCATCCTCTGATTCCGATACCCTTTTGCCCATTTCCTGGGCAAAGGCTGTTCCCGCAGCGCCATCCGCCTGTTCCCTGCTTGCCAAGCCGGCACCGGCCGCGGTCTTTGGCAGGGATGGAACGGCTGTCAATCATCGTGGTCGAGCGGGACCGGGACCGGGCGCTCAAGATCGTCGACGGGCTGCGCGCCTCGGGCGATCACAGCGTCACCGTCATCGCCGAGGAAACCGGTCTGGCGCGCCACATTGCCGCGCAGCAGCCTGACATCGTGCTGATCGACGTGGCCGATCCGTCGCGCGACGTGCTGGAGGAACTGGCACTGGTGTCGGGGCCTTTGGAACGGCCGGTGGCCATGTTCGTCGATCGGTCGGACGAACAGTTGACACGCGCGGCCATCGAGGCCGGCGTGTCGGCCTATGTCGTGGATGGGCTGCAGGCGGACCGCATCAAGCCCATTCTGGATGCGGCCATTGCGCGGTTTCACATGTTCCGGAAGATGCGTGCCGAACTGGCCGCCACCAAGGCTGCGCTGGAGGAGCGCAAGATCATCGATCGCGCCAAGGCCATCCTGATGAAGGCGCGCGGCATCGACGAGGAGGCAGCCTATGCCTTGCTGCGCAGGACCGCGATGGACCAGAAGCGCCGCGTGGCCGACATCGCCCAGCAACTGGTGATGGCGGCGGGACTGTTGTCATGATGGACCACCTGCGCCTGGGATATCTGCCGCTGATCGACGCAGCGCCCCTTGTCGTCGCTCAGGAGCTGGGATTTGCGGCCGAAGAGGGGCTGACACTGGACTTGGTGCCGGCCGTCAGCTGGGCGCACGGCCGCGACCTGCTGGGCACGGGCGGGATCGACGCCGCCCACATGCTGGTGCCGATGCCCATTGCGCAAAGCCTGGGGCTGGGGCCGGCCTATCCGGCATTTGATCTGCTGATGTTCCTGTCACAAGGGGGGCAGGCGATCGCGGTTTCTGCCGCATTGGAGGCCCGGATGCGCGACCAGGGCCACGCGTTCGACTTTGCCGATCCGGCTGCGGCACGGGATGCGCTTGCAGTGGCGCATCCCGACGCGTTGCGGGTGGGCGTGCCCTTTCCCTTTTCGACCCAGGCCGAACTGGTGCGGCACTGGCTGCAGGGAACCGCCCTGGCGGAGCGGCTGACGATCCGCACCGTCCCGCCGCCGCAGATGGCCGAGGCACTGGCCGCAAACGAGGTGGATGCCTTTTGCGTGGGTGAGCCTTGGGCCTCTTATGCGGTGGAACGTGGGGCGGGCGCCCTGCTGCTGCCGGGTCGTGCCATCTGGGCGGCTGCGTCCGAAAAGGGCCTCGTGATGACCCGCGCCTTTGCCGAGGCCCATCCCGACCTGACCGGTCGGCTGATGCGCGCCCTGTGGCGGGCAGGCCGCTGGCTGGATCAACCGGGCAACCGCGGCACGGCGGCCGAGATCCTCTCGCGCCCCTCCTATCTGAACCTGCCCCCCGAGCTGTGCGAGCGCGGTCTGCTGGGCCGCCTGCATGTCACTGCGACCGGCGAATTGCGCGACTGTCCCGATTTCATCCGTTTTCACGCGCAGGCCGCGACATTTCCCTGGCGCAGCGTTGCGGCGCTGATCGGCGGGCGCATTGCGCGCCGTCACGGACTGGATCCGGACCGGGCCATGGCGCAGGCGGCGGGATGCTTTCGCCCAGATCTTTACCGCCGGCACCTGCGCGAGGCGGGCGCGGAGCTGCCCGGCGCCTCGGCCAAGGTCGAGGGTGCAATGTCCGTGCCAACCGTTGTTCCGGCCGAGCAGGGCCAGATGATTCTGGGGCCGGACGCGTTTTTCGACGGGCAGGTTTTCGAACACGCCTTCGAAACGCGCTGAATTTCCGGGCAGCCTGCCGCATTCCGCGGCCTTGGACCATGAGCGGGACGGGCAGGACCGGTTCACAGGCTTGACCGGCTGAAATCCCTCGGGTGATGCTGGGTGAAAGACGGATGCAACGGCGCTCCGTGTTTCGATCGGTCCGCAAGGAAGCGGGCTTTCCCTCAGGCAATGACGCCACCTGTTCGTGCCCTTTTGCCGGGGCTGCGGCCGGTGGCTTTTCGCGTTTCCTCGCCCGCCGATCGTTTTTCGGTGGGCCCGCTCAAGGACCAGCCAGATGACCCTGATCAAGCCGCCCTCCCGCCGCAGCTTTCTCAAATCCGCCACCGGCGCGCTGGCCACGATGGCCGCCGCGCGCCTGGCCCTGCCCGGCGGTGCCTGGGCCGCCACGCCTGCGCCCGAAGTGACCGGATGCAAGCTGGGCTATATCGCGCTGACCGACAGTGCACCGCTGATCATCGCGCAGGAAAAGGGCTTCTTCGCCAAACACGGCATGCCCGACGTTCTGGTGGAAAAGCAGGCCAGCTGGGGCGCGACACGGGACAACATGGCGCTGGGTTCCTCTTCGGGCGGGATCGACGGGGGCCACATCCTGCGGCCCAAGGTTCATCTTTATTCGACCGGCAGCGTGATGCAGAACAACCAGCCGCTGCCGATGTACACGCTGTTGAACCTGAACGAGGACGGGCAGGGCCTGTCGGTCCGTCAGGATTATGCCGACAGCGGCGTGGGCCTGGACTCGAGCCCGCTGAAGGAGATCTTTGCCGCACGCCGCGCCGCGGGCCAGGAGATCCCGGTGGCGATGACCTTCCCCGGCGGCACCCATGACCTGTGGATGCGCTATTGGCTGGCCGCCGGTGGGATCGACCCGAACATGGATGTCGACCTGATCGTCGTGCCGCCCCCGCAGATGGTCGCCAACATGAAGGTCGGCAACATGGAAGCCTTCTGCGTGGGTGAGCCCTGGAACGAGCAGCTGGTGAACCAGAACATCGGCTTCACCGCCGCCACGACGGGCGAACTGTGGGCCCGCCATCCCGAAAAGGTCCTGGGCATGCGCGCCGACTGGGTGGACGCCAATCCCAACGCGGCCACAGCCCTGATGATGGCCGTGATGGAGGCGCAGATGTGGTGCGACGACACACGGAACAAGCAGGAGATGGCCGAGATCATCAGCCGCCGCCAGTGGTTCAACGTCCCCGTCCGCGACATCATCGGCCGCATCCAGGGCCAGATCAATTACGGCAACGGCCGGACCGAGGATCGCCCGGACCTTGCAATGAAGTTCTGGGGCGAAAGGGGCGAAACCTCCTATCCGTGGAAGTCGCTGGACACGTGGTTCATCACCGAGAACAAGCGCTGGGGCTATCTGCCGGGCGATCTGGACACGGCGGCGCTGGTGAACGGCACGAACCGGTCCGACCTGTGGCTGGCCGCCGCCCGCGGCCTGGGGCTGGAGGTTGATTTCGGCGACAGCCGCGGAGTCGAGACATTCTTCGATGGCAAGAGCTTCGATCCCGCCGACCCCGAGGCCTATCTGGCCGCCCAGACCATCAAGGCCATGGCATAAGGAGGTTCCGATGAACGTCACCGCATTGAAGCGCAAGCCGGACCTGACCCCCGCCAAACCTGCCGCCGTTGTTGCCCTGCCAGTCCGCAGTCCGGCACGTCCTGCCCTGTGGCGCAAGGCGGGCCAAGGGTTCCTGACCAACATCCTGCCGCCCCTGATCGTGCTGGCCGTGCTGCTGGCCATCTGGCAGATCGGCTTTTCGGGCGATGCCTCGGGCCTGCCGACACCCTTGCAGGTCTGGGCCGACAGTGCCGAACTGATCGTGGATCCGTTCTTTGTCTATGGCACGCAGGACATCGGCCTGGGCTGGCGCGTCCTGACCTCGTTGGAGCGCGTGGCCTATGGCTTTGGCCTGGCCGCCGTGGTGGGGGTGCTGACGGGCGCGGTCATCGGGCAGTCATCGCTGATGATGCGCGGTTTTGACCCGATCTTCCAGATCCTGCGCACGGTGCCGCCGCTGGCCTGGCTGCCCATCAGCCTGGCCGCCTTCATGGACAGCGGGCCAAGCGCAATCTTCGTGATCTTCATCACCGCGATCTGGCCCGTGATCATCAACACGGCCTCGGGCGTCCGCGCCATTCCGCAGGATTACCGCAATGTCGCCGCCGTCCTGCGCCTGAACCAGGCCGAGTTCTTCTGGAAGATCATGGTTCCCGCCGCCGCCCCCTACATCTTCTCGGGCCTGCGCATCGGGGTGGGCCTGTCCTGGCTGGCCATCGTGGCGGCCGAGATGCTGACCGGCGGCGTGGGCATCGGCTTCTTCATCTGGGACGCGTGGAACAGTTCGCGCCTCAGCGACATCATCGTGGCCCTCGCCTATATCGGCGGCACGGGCTTCATCCTGGATCGTCTGGTCGGCTGGATCGGACGCGTCGTTTCTCGCGGCACGGCCGTGTAAGGGGAAAGACCGATGAAGTACCTTCAGATCGACCATGTTTCCAAGACCTTCGTGAATGGTCCAAAACAGACCCATGTCCTGTCGGACGTCCAACTGACCATCGACAAGGGAGAGTTCGTCAGCATCATCGGCCATTCGGGCTGCGGGAAATCCACGCTGCTGAACCTGATCGCCGGCCTGACCGAAGTGACCACCGGCGCCATCATGCTGGACGGCCGCGAGGTCAACGCCCCCGGACCCGACCGCGCGGTGGTGTTCCAGAACCACAGCCTGCTGCCCTGGCTGACAGTTTACGACAACATCAGGCTGGCGGTGACCAAGGTCTTTGGCAGGACCCGGACGCGCGCCGAACGCCACGACTGGATCATGCAGAACCTGGACCTGGTGCAGATGAGCCATGCGGCCGACAAGCGGCCCGGCGAAATCTCGGGCGGGATGCGCCAGCGCGTGGGCATTGCCCGGGCCCTGGCGATGGAGCCCAAGGTCCTGCTGCTGGACGAGCCCTTTGGCGCGCTGGACGCGCTGACCCGCGCGCATCTGCAGGACGCGGTGATGGACATCCATGCCCGGCTTGGCAACACGATGATCATGATCACCCATGACGTGGACGAGGCCGTGCTGCTGGCCGACCGCATCGTGATGATGACGAACGGCCCGGCCGCGACCATCGGCGAGGTGCTGGAGGTGCCTCTGGCCCGCCCGCGCGACCGCATCCGGCTGGCCAGCCATCCCGACTATGTGCGGGCCCGCGAAGGCGTGCTGCGCTTTCTTTACGAACGCCACCGCTTCGTCGAAGCTGCGGAGTAAGCCCATGACAAAGAAACTTGTGGTGATTGGCGCGGGCATGGCCTCGGGGCGGATGCTGGAGCATCTGTTCGAGGCGGCGCCTGGGCAGTGGGACGTGACGCTGTTCAACGCCGAGCCGCGCGGCAACTACAACCGGCTGATGCTGTCCCCGGTGCTGTCGGGCGACAGGACCTATGCGCAGATCGTGACGCATGACGCGGACTGGTACGCCGCCCACGGCGTGACCTGCCGGTTCGGGGAAAGCGTGACCGCCATCGACCGGGCGGCCAGGGTCGTTCACGGCGCAAGCGGTTCCGTGGGATATGACGCGCTGGTGATCGCCACCGGGTCGGCGCCCTTCATCATCCCGCTGCCGGGCCGCGACCTGCCCGGCGTCTGCACCTACCGCGATCTGGAGGACACAAACGCCATGATCGCGGCCTCGCGCCCCGGCGCAAGGGCCGTGGTGATCGGCGGCGGGCTCCTGGGCCTGGAGGCTGCGGCCGGCATGGCCGCGCGTGGGGCCGAAGTGACGGTGATCCACCTGATGGGCCACCTGATGGAGCGTCAGCTGGACCCGGCGGCCGGCTACCTGCTGCAGCGCGACCTGGAAAAGCGCGGCATCCGCATCCACTGCAAGGGCGCGACCAAGGCCATCCTGGGCGAGGACAAGGTCGAGGCCGTGCTGCTGGAGGACGGCACCGTTTATCCCGCCGATCTGGTGTGCATGGCCGTGGGCATCCGTCCCGAGACGCGTCTGGCCAATGACGCGGGGCTGGAGGTCGAACGCGGCATCACGGTCGATGACCAGATGCGCAGCAGCGACCCGGCGATCTTTGCCCTTGGGGAATGCGTCGAACATCGCGGCCAGCTCTTCGGCCTCGTGGCGCCGCTTTACGATCAGGCCAGGGTGCTGGCCCTGACGCTGATGGATCAGGAGGCGGCCTTTCAGCCCGTCCAGACGGCGACCAAGCTGAAGGTCACCGGCTGCGACCTGTTCAGCGCGGGCGACTTTGCCGAGGCGCCGGGGCGCGAGGACATCGTCTTTCGCGATCCGGGCCGCGGCATCTACAAGCGGCTGGTTCTGGAAGGGGACCGCCTGATCGGCGCGGTCATGTATGGCGACACCTCCGACGGGGCCTGGTTCTTTGACAAGATCCGCACGGGCGAGGACGTCACACCCTTGCGCGACACGTTGATCTTTGGCCCCGCCTTTGCCGGAGGGCCCTCGACGGACCCTTTGGCAGCCGTTGCAGCCTTGCCGCCTGAAGCGGAGATCTGTGGCTGCAACGGCGTCTGCAAGGGACAGATCACCGCCGCCATCGAAGGCGGCGCCACCACGCTGGACGCGTTGCGCGGGCTGACCAAGGCCAGCGCCTCCTGCGGCACCTGCACCGGGCTGGTGGAACAGGTCATGGCCCTGACGCTTGGCGACGGCTTTGCCGCCAACGCCAACCCGCCCATGTGCAAATGCACCGATCACACGCACGAGGACGTGCGCCGCCTGATCAAGTCGATGGAGTTGAAGTCCATTCCCGCCGTCATGCAGGAGCTAGGCTGGAAATCGGTGGGCGGCTGCGCGTCCTGCCGCCCGGCGCTGAACTACTACCTGCTGGCCGACTGGCCGCTGGAGTACCGCGACGACCGGCAGAGCCGTTTCGTGAACGAACGCAACCACGCCAACATCCAGAAGGACGGGACCTATTCAGTGGTGCCGCGCATGTGGGGCGGTGTCACCACCAGCGCCGAACTGCGCGCCATTGCGGATGCCGCCGACCGCTATGGGGTGCCGATGATCAAGGTCACG
>VGDE01000101.1 GCA_016869875.1 Alphaproteobacteria bacterium | reverse complement strand
GATCTCGTCGATGAAGACGATGCCGCTTTCCTGCACGGCCTCCAGGGCCGCGGCCTTGACGGCATCGTCGTCCAGAAGCTTGTCGGCCTCTTCCGCGATCAGCAGTTCATAGCTTTCGGAGACGGTGACCTTGCGGCGCACCCGGCGCCCGCCAAAGGCCTTCATCAACCCGGACAGGTCCATCATGCCGCCCAGGGGCTGGCCCGGCTGGCCGGGCATCTCGATCCCGCCAAGCGGGTTAGAGTTGTCATGGACCTCCAGCTCGATCACCGTATCGTCCAGTTCGCCGCGCTTCAGTTTGTCACGGAACATCTGGCGGGTGCCGTCGCGGGCGCCCTCGCCCGCCAAGGCCTCGATCACGCGCTCCTCGGCCGCCTTGTGAGCCCGCGCCTTGACAGCCTCGCGCATGCGCTCGCGCGTGTCGATCATGGCGGCGTCGGTCAGGTCGCGGATGATCTGTTCCACATCGCGGCCGACATAGCCGACCTCGGTGAACTTGGTCGCCTCGACCTTGATGAAGGGCGCATTGGCCAGCCGGGCCAGGCGGCGGCTGATCTCGGTCTTGCCGACGCCGGTCGGGCCGATCATCAGGATGTTCTTGGGGTAAACCTCGTCGCGCAGATCGTCGCCCAGCTGCTTGCGGCGCCAGCGGTTGCGCAGGGCCACGGCCACGGCGCGCTTGGCGTCCGCCTGGCCGATGATGAAGCGGTCCAGCTCGGACACGATCTCGCGGGGGGTCAGGTCTGTCATCCGATCTCTCCGATCAGGGGGCAGGTGCCGCGCACGCTTGGCCCCATCTTCTGTGTGCAATGATCCTTGGGTGCCGGGAGCCAACGCGCCCCCGGTGGTGCGGCCTATCCCAGGGTTTCGACCGTCAGGCGGCCATTCGTGTAGACGCAGATGTCGGCCGCGATGGCCATGGCCTTGCGCGCGATCGCCTCGGCGTCCAGATCGCCTTCCAGCAGGCCGCGCGCCGCCGCCAGGGCAAAGTTCCCGCCCGAACCGATGGCCGCCACGTCATGTTCCGGCTCCAGCACGTCGCCCGCACCTGTGACCACCAGCAGGTCCGTACCGTCGGTGACGATCAGCATGGCCTCCAGGTTGCGCAGATACTTGTCCGTCCGCCAATCCTTGGCCAGATCGACGCAAGCGCGCTGCAACTGTCCGGGCGCCGCCTCCAGCTTCTTTTCCAACCGCTCCAGCAGCGTAAAGGCATCGGCGGTCGAGCCGGCAAAGCCCACCACCACGTCCCGTCCGCCGGGGCTCAGGCGGCGCACCTTGCGCGCGGTGCCCTTCATCACGGTCTGGCCGACGCTGACCTGTCCGTCGCCCGCCACGACCACCTTGCCACCGCGGCGCACCGCCAGGATCGTGGTGCCGTGCCAACCGGGAAATCTGTCCTCTGCCATCGGGGGCGCTCCGTCTTCTTTTCGCTTGGGCAGCAGATATGGGCGCGCTGCGGCGCTTGCAACCCGTTGAAAACCGCAGGCACCCGCCCTAGCGTCCCGCGCATGAGCGACGATCTGCTGTTGTCCGTTTATCTGCATGCGCCGATCCTGCAGACCGCGCAGGCGGGCAAGCTGGGCTTTCTGAACCGCCTGCGCGGTCTGCTGGAACCCCGTGGCTGGCAGATCGAGATCCTGCGCTCGGGCGCCAGGGCGCGGGCCGAGGCCCCGAAGCGGCCCGGCTATGCCCTGTTCAACATGGAGCGCCCGACACATGACCGCGCGCTGACCTTCCGGCTGGCCTACCATTATCCTTACTGGCGGCTGGAACGGGTGGCCGAGCGCTGGCGCTGGCCCATCGCGCTGACGCGGTTTGATCCCGCCGCCATCGAGGCGGAGGCTGCCCGCAATTTCGCGCAACGGCTGCGCGAGCGGGTGCTGCCGGGACCTCCGCCGGTGCGGGGCGACCACATCGTGATCCCGCTGCAGGGACATCTTCGCCGCCAGCGCAGCTTTCAGACGGCCAGCCCCCTGCGGATGATCCGGGCGGCGGCAGAGACTGGCCGCCCCTGCATCGCCACGCTGCATCCCAAGGAATTCTATGACAAGGACGACCACGCCGCGCTGGGGGATCTGGCCCGGCGGTTCCCGAACCTTGCCGTCGGCGGGGACACCCCGGCGCTGCTGCGCGACTGCGCCTTTGTCGTGACGCAGAACAGTGCGGTCGGGTTCGACGGGCTGATCCTGGGCAAGCCGGTCGTGCTGTTCGGGCAAAGCGATTACCACCACGTCACGCTCAACGTGGCCCGGTTGGGAGCGGAAACGGCGATGGCGCGCGCGCCGGATCATGCCCCGCCGGTCGAGCGGTTCCTGGACTGGTTCCTGCGCCGTACCAGCCTGGACATGATGGCGCCGGATGCCGACAACCGCCTGCTGGCGGCCATGAAAAAAGGCGGCTGGCCCGTCTGAGGGCCGCCGCCTTTTCCGTCAGCGCGCGGTCGCGATCAGACGGATTCGTCGATCCAGCTTTTCAGCGCCGCCTTGGGAGCCGCACCCATGCGGTTCGAGATGACCTCGCCGCCCTTGAACATGAACAGCGCGGGGATGCCGCGCACGCCAAGCGCCGCTGCCTGCTCGGGGTTCTCGTCCACGTTGATCTTCACGATCTTGATCTTGCCGGCATATTCATCGGACAGTTCTTCCAGGGCGGGGCCGATCTGCTTGCAGGGCCCGCACCATTCGGCCCAGAAATCCACGACGACGGGGGTGTCGGCCTGACGCACTTCGGCGTCGAAATCGGCGTCATTCACATGCACGGTGGCCATGTTTGGCTCCTTCTGATCGGGGGGCCGGCGGACCGGCGAAAACGTTCCCTCAACAGCTATGGGCGAGGGGCGCCATGGTCAAGAGGGGGGTGTTGCCGCGATCAACCCCGCCATGACCCGGTCCAGCAGCGGGTTGGGCAGTTCCATCAGGCTGCGCGTCGCGGTCCACAGTATGGCGGTCCGCACGGGGCGGTCGGGCCAGATGCACCGCAGGGCCGCGCGATAGGCCGCCATCTGCCGCAGGATGCCCTCGGGCACGGCCTCGGGCATGTCCGGGACCTCGGTGTTCGTCTTGTAGTCGACCGCCAGGATACCGTCCGATGCCACCAGCAACCGGTCCACGATGCCGTTCAGGACGCCCAGGCCTTCCAGCGGAGCGGTCAGGGCAACCTCGTTCAAAAGCTGCGCGCCCGGCGGCGGCGTCATGATCTCTTGCAGGGCGGGGGCCGTGTGAACCGCCTGCGCCTCGGCCAGCAGGTCCTCCATCTCCCCGGCGTCGGGCAGGCCGCCCTCGGCGCCGGCCAGCAGGGCGCGGGCGATGCGCGGCCACTCGACCACGGGATGCGCGGGCAGATGCTCCAAAAGCAGGTGCAGGCGCGTGCCGCGCAGCATGGCCGCGTCGCGATCGCCTTCCGAAGGGCCGCCGACCACCTTGGCACCGCCCAGGTTGCTGGCGATCAGGGGCGCATGGAACTCTGGCGCGGGCGGGGGCAGGCGCAGCGCCCAGTCCGGCGGTGCCAGGGGCCGAGGGGCGGAACGTGTGTCCGCCTCCGCCTGCTCGGGCCAGTCACCAAAGGACAGGCGCAGCGCCTGGCCCAGGCCCGGCACCTCGACCGTGCCACGGGTCAGCCCGCTGCGTCCGGCGCCGTCCATGATCATGGCGTGCCAGCTGTCCGTGGCCTCGCCCGTCTCGCCCGCCGCCGCCACGATCAGCCAGCTTTCGGCCCGCGTCATGGCCACGTACAGCAGGCGGCGGCGTTCCTCCTCTTGCCGGCGTTCCCAGTGGCCGACCGCCAGAGCCACGGCATCGCAACGCTCGGCCGCCGCGCCCCGCCAGGCGGGCATCCCCTCGACCTGGACCACGCGCTGACCGTTCGCGGGGCGGCGTTTCTGCGTCTCGGGCAGGATGACCACGGGACTTTCAAGGCCCTTGGAGCCGTGCACCGTCATCACCCGGATCAACCCGCCCGCGCCGCCGGGCAGCTGTCGCTTGACCTGAACCTCGTCGCTTTGCAGCCAGACCAGAAAGCCCGTCAGCGAGGGCGTCTCGACCTGCTCATAGGCCAAGGCCTGCGACAGCAGTTCGTCGATGCCGTCGATCGCCTCGGGCCCCAACCGGGCCAGCAGGGCCGCCCGCCCGCCATGCCGGGTCAGCAGCCGCGAGATCAGGTCATAGGGCCTGTAGAAGTCGGCATGGTCGGCCAGGTCGTAAAGAACGTCCCACACATGGCGATGATGCGAGTTGCGCAGCCGCGCCCACAGATACTCGCCCCGCTGACGCCCGACCGACAGCCGGTAAAGGTCATCCTCGGACAGCCCGAACAGCGGGGAGCGCAGGGCGGCGGCCAGGCACAGGTCATCCTCGGGCGTGGCAAGGACCGCCAGGGTGGCGGTGATGTCGCGCACGGCCAGTTCGCCCGCCAGCTTCAGCCGGTCGGCGCCCGCGACGGGCAGGCCCGCGGCCTTCAACTCGGCGATCAGGATCTGGAACAGGTCGCTGCGGCGCTGGACCAGGATCTGGATGTCGCCGGCGTTGATGGGGCGCGTGTCGCCCGACTTGGCGTCCAGGATCGGCGTCCCCAGCATGATGCGGATCTGCGCGGCAATGGCGCGGGCCAGGGCCGTGTCCGCGTCGTTTTCCGCCGGGGCATCCACGGGTTGGGTCCAGTCGGGACGTTCGGGCGTGTCCGGTTCGGACAGGGGGGGCCAGATGTCCACGCGACCCGGCAGCGCATCCCGAAATGCCACATGCCGTGGCGGATCGCCCAGGCCCGCCGCAGCCTCGCCCGAAAAAACCGCATCGACCAGCCGCAGGATCGCGGGCGAGGACCGGAAGCTGTGGGCCAGCCCGCGCCGCTGCATCGGCTGCCGCGCCGCCCGGAAATCCTGGTCGAAGCGGTCGCGCATTTCCTCGAAGACGGCAATGTCGGCGCCTTGGAAGGAATAGATCGACTGCTTGGGGTCGCCCACCACGAACAGCGTGCGGGGCCGGTCATGGGCTCCCGCGCCGCTGGTGAATTCGTCGGTCAGTCGGCGGATCACGCGCCACTGTTCCGGGCTGGTGTCCTGTGCCTCGTCCACCAGGATGTGGTCGATCCCGCCGTCCAGCCGCCACAGCACCCATTGGGCCATGCTGGATTCCTCCAGCAACTGCGCAGTGCGCCGGATCAGGTCGTCGAAATCCAGCCAGCCATGCGCGGCCTTGGCCCGTGCCACGCGCTGCGTGAAGGCATGGCCGAAACGGTGCAGCGCCAGCGTCTTGTCCGCCGCCGCCAGCGCCAGCGCCCGGGGCCGCGCCAGCTCGACCCGCTCCATCAACGCATGCAGGTCGTCCATGAAGGGCGCGCAAGGCCCGGAGGCCAGGTCCTTGGTCGGGATCTTCCCGATCTTTGCGGCAAAGGGTGCCTTGGTCTTGGCGCCGAACAGAAGGCAGTCGCACAGCCGCGCCAGATCCGCCAAACCGGGCTGGCGCCATTTGCCGCCCGCCAGCACCTCGGCCAGCTTGGCATCGGTGGACTTGCCGGCGCGCAGCAGGGGGACAAGCGCGTCGCAAAGATCCCCTTCGCTGCCCAGGAACACCTGCGCCAGCAGCGCGTCCTCCGTCAGGCCGGGGGGCAGGTCCAGCGCGGCCCAGATGGCGGCCGGGTCGGGCGGGGCCGCGAAATCGGCCTCGGACAGGCCGGCAAGAAAGCTGTCCAGATTGTCGCCCGAATGCAGCCGCGTCAGGTCGCGGATGGCGGGATCGCCGGCCTCGGCCATGTCCTCCAGGATGTCGGCACGCAGGGCATGGGCGCTGCGGTCGTCCAGTTCGGCAAAGCCCATCGGCACGCCGGCCTCCAGCGGAAACCGCCGCAACAGGGCCGCGCAAAAGCTGTGGATCGTCTGCACCTTCAGCCCGCCCGGCGTCTCGATGGCGCGGGCGAACAGGCGGCGGGCCTGGGGCAGGTCGGGCTCGCCCGCCTCGCCCAGTTCGGCCAGTTCCGCACGCAGCTGCGGCTCGGGCAGCATGGCCCATTGCCCAAGCCGCCGCAGCAGGCGGTTCTGCATCTCGGTCGCGGCGGCCTTGGTATAGGTCAGGCACAGGATGCGTTCGGGCGCGGTGCCCGCCAGCAGCAGCCGCGCCACGCGGTCGGTCAGCACCCGCGTCTTGCCCGACCCCGCATTGGCCGTCAGCCAGGTCGAGCGCAGTGGATCGGCCGCGGCGATCTGGTTCAGCGTGGCTTCATCCATGATCGCCGACCTTTTCCGGATGGGCCTGATCGGTCAGCGCCCATTCGCCATAGCGGGCCAGATGATCGTAATCGCCCGAATACGAGGTCCGCTCGGGCGCCCGCATCGAGGTGAAGCCCGTTTGGCCCGTCAGATAGGCCGCGACCAGCTGGACAAAGCCGTCCCAGGTCTCGCCCTCGATCCGCTCGTCATGTTCGCGGTCAAAGGTCCGCCCCTCGCCGCCCAGCTGGATATAGCGGATCGCGGCCACGTCCACCGGCCCCAGCGCATCAAAGCCGCCGCGTCGGGCCATCGCGGCCTCCAGCATCAGCTGCTTGTCGAAATGACGGATCTGGGCGTCCGTGGGCGGCGTCCCGGACTTGTAGTCATAGACCGTCACGCGCCCGTCCTGCAGCAGGTCGATGCGGTCGGGCTGGGCGGTCAGGGTGAACTCCATTCCGGGCAGGGACACGCGGCCGTGGTTCTCGATCACCATCGGCAGCCCTTCGGCCAGCCGGGCCAGCTCATCCGCCACGATCCGGTCGGCGATGCCTTCGATCCGCGCCTGCCAGAAGGCGCGGGCCATGGGCCAGGGAACCTCGCGCGCCAGAACCTGGGCGGTCAGTGACAGGAATGTCGTGCGCAGGATCTCGGGCGGAGTGTCCGGGGCGGGGCGGGTTCTCAGCATCGCCTCGACGATGGCGTGAAGGGTTTGCCCGCGCAGCGCGGCATCGGGCTGCGGCCGCAGCGAGGGCAGCGGGCGCAGCCCCAGCACGCGCTTGGCATAGACGGCATAAGGGTCGCGGATCAGCAGCGACACGTCGGTCACGGGCAGTTCGTGGAACGGGGGGCCGGGCGGGATCGGCGACGGGCGGGCGGCGGGTGCCAGAGGGGCAGGCGGACGTGCCACGGCATCGGCCATGGCCAGCCATTCGGCACCGCGCGCGCGCATCAGGGCCAGGGCCTGCGGGCCGTTGCGGTCGGGCAGGCCGCTCATCAGGTTGATCAGCCGGTTCAGCCAGCGCGACGGGATGGTTTCGGCCTCGGCATCCCGCCGGGCGCGGGTCAGGATCACGCGTTCGGCGGCGATCCCCTGCTGAAAGTCATGGGCGGCCAGACCGATCTGACGTTCGGGCACCGGCAGCCCGGCCGCCAGCCGCATCTGGCGTGACAGCCAGGGGTCCGGCGACAAGGGCTGGGGCCAGCCGCCTTCGTTCAGGCCCGACAGGATGATATGGCCGTGGCCATAGAGCCGCGCCTCGCGCGGGCCGCGGATGCGCAGGCAATGGTGTCCCGCCACGTCCTCGCGCAGGGCCTTGGCCTGCAATTCCGTAATCAGCAGCGCGAAAAAATCCGAGGGCGTGATATCAGGGCCGTGATGGGCATGTTCCGCCAGATGGTCCAGAACCGCCCGGGCCATCTGGCCCGCCCTGTTCTCCCACAACTGCGAACCTGCCGGATCGCCCTGCGGTCCCGCCGCCAGCGCCTCGGCCAGGGCGATCAGATCGGCAAGCCGGTCGGGCAGGGGTCGGGCTGCGCGGTCGCGGGCCAGAGGCGTGATGCGCTCCAGCATCCCGGCCAGCCATTCGGCCCAGATCTTGCGCGTCCGGTCGCCCTTGTCGGCCCAGTCCGTCAAGGTCGCCGCGTCGGGAAAGGCGGGCCCGTGCCGGCGCAGCTGCAGTTCCAGCTCGCGGGTCTGGCGCAGGATGTCGTTGCGCTCGATCACGTCCGAGCCCGTGGCCGTCAGGGGGTGCTTGAGCAGGATCAGCAGCCGGTCGATCGTCAGCGGCTGGCCAAAGAGCGCGCCCACCTGGCGCAGGAACAGGCCCGGCGGGGTCAGGGGCAGGGGCTGTCCCGCGCTGTCGTCCGGGCGGATGTGCCAGCGGTCCAGCGCAGCGGTGACCCGGCGGATCAACCCGCTGTCCGCCGCGATCAGCGTGATCAGTTCGCCCTTTTCGGCGGTGTCGCGCATGATCAGCGCGATGGCCTCGGCCTCGGCGCCCGGCTGGTCCGCCTCGATCAGGGTCAGGCCCCGGGTGGGCGGGATCAGGTCGGGCAGCCCCGGTCCTTCGGCGATCCACTGGTCGGTGACGGGCGCCGGGCGCAGGGCCAGCGATACAAGGCGGTTGCGATCCTCGGAGGGAGGGCGGGTATCCGTCCAGCGTTCGGGATAGCCCACCGCCCGGATCAGCGGCGCAAAGCGCGCCTGCGGGTGGTCGTCCGAGGCGTCGTCAAGGCGGTCCCAGACCTCCTGCGGCTGGTCGAAGTCAAACCCTGGCAGCACGACTGCGCCATTGGGCAGGGCCGCCACCGCCTCCATGTAAAGCCGGGTCGCCCCGTGCGAGCCGGTCGAACCCGCGACGATCACCGGCCCTTGCGGCAGGTTCACCCCCCGCGGCCAGTCAGCCAGCGCGGCCACGGCCGCCGCGCGCTGACGGGCTGGGCGATCCTGCGACGCATCGCCCAGGTGAAAGTCGGCTGCAATCCGCAGAAAGGCCAGAGCGTTCTGCCAGTGCCGCGCATGGTCGCCGGTGTCGATACCTTCAAGCGCGTGGATGTCGCGGCCTTCGGTCTGCATCTCGACCATCAGCTGCGACAAGGACTGCGCCAGAACGGGGATCGCGTGGCCGGCCCCCAGATCGGGCCGCAGTTGCAGCAGCTGGGCGATCAGCCGCCCCAGCTGCAGGCGCCGCGCCAGCGGGGGCACGGGCGGGTCGGGCATCGCCAGCGGCCCCGGATCGATCCCCGTGATCGTTTGCAGCTGCGGCAGCAGCAACGGCCCAGCCCGGTCAAAGGCCTCACGCAGTGCCCCCATCGTGGCGGAAGCGTTCGTCAGCACCGTGACGCGTGCCAGCGCCTCGGGCGGCTGGCCCTTCATGCGCGCCAGCAGGCCCTGAACGAAACAGTCGGCGAAATCGACGCCGGACGGCAGGGCGTAAAGGCCGCGCATCTCACTCATGCAGCATCGCCTCGGCCAGGGGAATGGCAGCCGGATAGCCGACATCGCACCAGCCGCCGGAGTGGACCATGCCATAGGCGCGGCCTTCCGCGATCAGCAGGTCCCACAGGCGGTTCAGAGAAAAGACGCGGTCGGGGATTTCGGCTAGCCGGTCCGGCCGGATGATCTGCGCGCCTGCGTAAACGAAGTTTCCGCTGCGGGTCAGGCGGCCTTTCCCGTCCAGCGCAAAGTCGCCCGCCCCCTGCCGCGCAGTGGCGCGGGCCAGCGGGACCAGCGCCAGCAGCGCGTCCATGCGATCGCCATCCCAGGCTGATTGCAGCGCGCCCAGCACATTCGGGCCGGTCCAGACCACATCGGGATTGAGCGTCATCACCGGACCGGGGCCCAGCAGCGGCAGCGCCTGGCGCAGCCCGCCGCCGGTGTCCAGGATCTGTCCCGGCTCGGGGCTGATGGCAATGTCCTGGCCAGCCAGGTGCCGCTCGATCTGCGCCCCCAGGTAGTGGGTGTTGACGACGATCGGGTCCGCCCCGGCCGAATGGCCCAGGTCCAGCGCGCGGTCCAGCAGGGTCCGTCCCGCCACCTCGATCAACGGCTTGGGGCGCATGTCGGTCAGGGGGCGCATCCGCGTGCCCAGGCCCGCGGCAAAGATCATCAGGGGCGGCATGCGGCGCGGATCCTTTCGCGGATGGTTCCGTCGGGCGCGGGAATGCCGGCCAGCGCGGCGGCCAACGGCCCCAGGGCCGGATGGGCCAGGTTGCGCTGCACATGGCTCCAGACCCGCGGCATCAGGTCCAGATAGCGCGGCTTGCCGTCGCGCTGCGCCAGCCGGGTAAAGATGCCCATGATCCGCAGGTTCCGCTGCGCCCCCAGCAGGGCATAGGCGGCGCCGAACCGCGCCCTGTCATGGCCGGTCGCGGACAGATAGCGGGCGATGGCCGCCGCTTCGATGGCGGGGTCCACGTCGCGGCGCGCGTCCTGCAGGGCCGAAACCAGGTCATAGGCAGGATGGGCCGTCACCGCGTCCTGATAATCGATCAGCCCCAGGGGCGCCGCCCCGCGCCAGATCAGGTTTTCCGCATGAAAGTCGCGCAGGGCAGTGACGGGGGGCAGGTCGGCCGCCCACTTGGCATGAAGCTGAGCGATGATCGGGCCGATCTGCGGCGCCTCCAATCCCAGGGCCTGCGGATACAGCGCGAACAGCCCGACCTGGTCGGCCAGCGCCGCGCCGTCCAGCGCCGGAATGAAATCGGGCACCGGATGGCGGTGCAGGTCGGCCAGCAGGTCCACGATGCGGTCATAGGCGACAGGGGCCAGGGCCGGGTCGTCCTCCAGCACGCGGGCCATCAGGTCGTCGCCCAAGTCCTGCACCAGCGCCAGTCCCTGCACCGTATCCTGCGCCAGAATCGCCGGTGCCCCAAAGCCGCGATCGGAAAGCCAGCCTGTCACCGCCAGGAACGCGCCCATGCTGTCGCCCGGATCGTCCATCAGCACCGCGCGGTCATCCCCCCGGTGCAGCCGGAAATACCGCCGGGCCGAGGCATCGCCCGCCAGCGGCACGACCTGCGCCTCGCCCCATCCCGCCGCCGCGACAAAGCCTGCCCGCGCGGCCAACCGGTCGGCGCCGGGAAAGTCCAGCGCGATCTGGCGCATGTCCGGGTCGAGGCAGGGCGACAGCGCGACCCTCAACGCGCTGGGGGGTGGCGGCTGCAGCCGGTCGGGCCATTCGATCAGGCAGATCGCCTCGGACATCGCCTCGTCCAGGCCCAGTTCGGACAGTTCGGCGGGATCGGTCAGGCGGTACAGGTCGGCGTGCCAGATCTCGGTCCCCATCGGGTCGTCATAGGTCTGGACGAGGGTAAAGGTCGGGCTGGGCACGTCCTCGGCCGCCTCGCCTTGGCGGGCGCGGATAAAGGCCCGGGCGAAATGGGTCTTGCCGGCCCCTACGGGACCGTCCAGCAGGACCGTCCGGCCCGGAACCAGGTCGGCGGCCAGCATCCGCGCCAGGGCGGCGGTCAGGATTTCGTCGGCAATCAGGCGCGTGCTCATGCCGCTGTTCTAGCGGCTTGGATCGCCGGGGGGAACCATCCGCGAAAGCGTGTGGTGCAGAGGGTTGCGCGTGACGCTAGGCTG
>VGDE01000100.1 GCA_016869875.1 Alphaproteobacteria bacterium | reverse complement strand
GAGATGCGCCTTCAGCTTCGAGAAGGCCTGCTCGATGGGGTTCAGGTCGGGCGAACAAGGCGGCAGATACAGGAACCAGCACTTGGCGGCACGGACGGCTTCGGCGGCCTCGGTGTTGCGGTGAGTGGCAAGGTTGTCGAGGATGACGACAGTGCCAGACGTCAGTTCCGGGACCAGGACATCGCGCACATAAGTCGCGAAGGCGGGGCCATCCATTGCGCCTTTTATCACCCACGGGGCAATGAGACCTTCCGACGTGAGGCCTGCAATGAAGATCTCGCGGCCCCAGCCACCGAAGGAAGCGTCCCTCCGGAGCCGCTGGCCGCGCCGGGCGCGCCCCCGCAGCCGGGTCAGGTTTGTTTTCGCGGAGGGTTCGTCAATGAAGACGAGCCGTTCAGGCCGCGGCCGCATGAAGGGCATGCGACGCTTGAGCCAGTCACGCCAGGCCTGTTTTACGCGAACGCGATGCTGTTCGGAGGCCACCAGCGATTTTTTAATAGCGGAAACCGAGCCGCTTGAGCAGCGCCGCAATCGAGGAGTGGTGAACCTTCACGCCTTCGGCCATGGCCAAGGCATCGCGCAACTCGGTTCGGGGGTGATATCGGGGTCCTGGGCGACCAGTTCCTCCAGAAAGGCCTGATGCGGTGCAAGCTTCCCGCGCCCGCGCGGCCGACCTTGCGGCGCCGGCGCGGCCGTCCCGTGCTGACGGATCGCTCGGGCCCATCGTGTTCCCGTCGCCAAGCGAGAGCTTCAACCGCGCTGCCGCGGCGCGCCCGCTCAAGCCCTCTTCGAGACAAGCCTTGAACCGCGCACGCACCCCATCCGGTAACGGTGCTGACATGACCTATCCTCCCATGAAGGAGGAATCACAAAAAGGCCGCCCCGGGAATCCCCCGACTCCGGGTTTCGAAGAAACGCCCTAGGGCTCGGAAGAAGTGCGATGATGAAACAACTCTGCATGAAAAAGGGGAGGCTTTCCGAGGACATGGCAGAAGGCCTGCACGTTGCACGACCCCCCAAAGGATATGGCCGGAGCCGCGGCATCTGTCCGCCACCCCAACCTGAAGAGAAAACCATTGGTTCTCCGAGCTTTGTCTGGCGGTCGGCACGTCTAGGACGTGTTTTTCTTCCTGACGGCGCCCACCTTGCCACAAGGGCACGTCATGCACCAAGTCCGAAAGCAGGTTGTCCAAGGGCGGCAGGCCGAGACAAAAGTCTGGCCCGTCGGGAGCCTCTGCCGTGCTAGCCTCAGCGGAAGGAGAGGCGACGGGAGGGCAAAGGTGACAGATCGTCAGCATGTCAGGGAGATCGAGCAGGTGCTTGACGGCACCCCGACAGGACGCGACAGCTTTGTCACGGCGTCGTGGCGGCGTTGCGTCGAACTGTATGGCATGGACCCCGCGCGCGACGATCCCGCCCACATCGTGACCGAGCCTGAACTGCGCGACCACCGGCAGCAGGCGGAGCGGATGATCGGAGCGGCGCGCTCAAGCCTGCAGAACCTGTTCCGGCAGGTCGCGGGTCAGAACTATGTCCTGCTTCTGACCGATGCCAAGGGAGTCTGCGTCGACTTTTTCGGAGACGATCTCTTTGTCGACGACCTTCGCCGCGCCGGGCTGTATCTCGGGTCAAACTGGTCCGAGGACCTAGCAGGCACCTGCGGTGTGGGAGCCTGCATCGTCACGCAGGAGCCTGTGACCGTCCATCAGGACGACCACTTCGGCAACGCGCATATCTCGCTGAGCTGCACCGCCGCACCGATCTTTGACAGTCTCGGCGCTCTGGCGGCGGTGCTGGACATTTCGCTGCTGCGGTCACCCTCGCCAAAGCGCAGCCAGAACCTGGCGATGAGCCTTGTCACCAACGCGGCGCGCCGGGTCGAGATGGCGAACCTCATGGCGGAAGGCCGGCGCGACTGGGTGCTGCGGCTGTCCGACAGCCCGGAATTCCTGGACGTCGATCCCGAATCCGCAGTTCGGCTGGATGGATCGGGGCGGATCCTGGGCTATACGCGTGCCGCACGGCGCCTGTTTCCGGAAGGAGGCCCCATCCTCGGGCGCCGCATCGATCAGGTGTTGGGGCTGACGGTCGATGACCTGCCGGATCTGATGCGCGATCGCCCCACGGAAGAGCGCATCATCGAGATGCAGGATGGCGGGGCGCTGTTCGGTCATGCCATCGCCCCGCAGGCCCCGCGAACCGTGCTGCGCAACAGCCGCGGGGGAGGTCCGCTGGCCGTGCTGGCAGGTGACGATCCGGCAATGGAGCAAGTCCTTGCCCGAGCGGCCAAGCTGGCACGCACCAGTGTCCCGATCTTGATCAACGGCGAAACGGGAACCGGCAAGACAAAGCTGGCCCGTGCGATGCATATGGGGGGAACGGCAAGCGGCTTTCTGAGCCTCGATTGCGCCGGTCTGCGGCCCGACGCGCTGCGGGAGGCATGCGGGAACGTGAACGGCCCGACCACGCTGCTGCTGCGGCGGATCGAAGACCTGCCCGAGGACACGGCTGCGGCCCTGACACATCTGCTGGACAACCTTGCCTGCCTGAGGCCTGTGTCGACCACATGCCTCGCCCCGGCGGCACTGCGCCTTCCGCGGCCCCTGTTCCACCGCATCGCGGGCGCGACGCTGAGCCTGCCGCCGTTGCGGCAACGACAGGATCTGGGCGTGCTGCTGGACCGGGTGCTGCGGCGGCGTGCACCCGATGACATGCGGCTGTCGCCCTCTGCCCGCGCCGCGTTGCTGGGCCGCCAGTGGCCCGGCAACTTGCGCGAACTCGAGCAGGTGATCGATGTCGCCGTCGCGCTCTGCGAAGGCAGGGTGATCGACCAGCTGGATCTGCCCGCGCCCGTCGACGCGCCGATCCAACCTGCAGGAATGGAAGAGCCGCTCGAGCAGGTAATGGAGGCTTGTGGGTGGAACATGTCCTGTGCGGCGCGGCGCCTTGGGGTCAATCGCTCGACCATCCTGCGCCGGTTGCGCAAGGTCGGGTTGCGCCCGCCCGCATAACCCGTTGCGCGGTGTTGCGCCCGCAACATGCCGCATTGCAGCATCCTTTTTCCTGACTGCTGCGACCATCTTTCTGTGGATCGGCTGCCGTGACGTCCTTGATACTTCTCCAAGGTTAGGAGGAGGAAATGCCATGCTTGATTCAACGGTGACATCCCGCACCCAGGTGGTGCTTGATGCGTTCAATTCCGCGCTGGCCGCTGGCGACACCAACGCCGTCAAGGCGCTCTTCGCGGCCGACAGCTACTGGCGGGACCTGGTGTCCGTGACATGGAACCTGAAGACGGTCGAAGGCCCGGAGGGCGTGGCGGACATGCTGTCGCAGCAGCTGGGGCACACGGCGCCCGGCAACTTCCAGATCCAAGCCGGAGAGGTTCCCGCCGAGGAGAACGGCGTGATCACCTGCTGGATCACCTTTGAGACAAAGGCCGGTCGCGGCTGGGGCCTGATGAGGCTGAAGGACGACCGTATCTGGACCCTGCTGACGGCGCTTCAGGAACTCAAGGGCTTCGAGGAAAACCGCGGCAAGCGCCGCCCGATGGGTGCCGAGCATGGCGCGCAGAAGAACCGCATCACCTGGAAGGAAAGTCGTGAGGCGGAGGAGGCCCGGCTAGGCTACGACACCCAGCCCTACACGGTCATCGTGGGCGGTGGCCAGGGCGGCATCGCGCTTGGGGCGAGACTGCGGCAGCTTGGCGTGCCGGCCATCGTGCTCGACAAGCACGACCGTCCCGGCGACCAGTGGCGCAGCCGCTACAAGTCGCTCTGCCTCCATGACCCGATCTGGTACGACCACCTGCCCTACATCAAGTTTCCTGACAACTGGCCGGTCTTCACGCCCAAGGACAAGGTCGGCGACTGGCTGGAAATGTACACCAAGGTGATGGAGATCAACTACTGGACCCGCTCGGAGGTGAAGTCGGCGCAGTTTGACGAGGTTTCCGGCACATGGACGGTGCAGGTCAACCGCGATGGCGAGCAGGTCACGCTGCGGCCCACGCAACTGGTGCTGGCCACGGGCATGTCGGGCAAGCCGAACATGCCCAGGTTCCCCGGCATGGAGAGCTTCAAGGGCGAGATCCAGCATTCGTCGCAGCACAAGGGCCCGGATGCCTGGACCGGCAAGAAGGTCGTGGTCGTCGGCTCCAACAACTCGGCCCATGACATCTGCGCCGCGCTGTGGGAGGCGGATGCCGACGTGACCATGGTGCAGCGTTCCTCGACCCATATCGTCCGGTCGGACAGCCTGATGGAGATCGGCCTCGGCGCGCTCTACTCCGAGGAGGCGCTGGCGAACGGCGTGACGACCGAAAAGGCCGACATGATATTCGCCTCCCTGCCCTACCGGATCATGCACGAGTTCCAGATCCCGCTTTATGACCAGATGCGCGAGCGCGACGCGGAATTCTATGCCGGGTTGGAGAAAGCGGGCTTCGAACTGGACTGGGGCGACGACGGGTCGGGACTGTTCATGAAGTACCTGCGGCGCGGTTCGGGATATTACATCGACGTGGGCGCCAGCCAGCTCATCATTGATGGCGAGGTGAAGCTGGTCAAAGGCCAGATCGATCATTTTGATGAAGATGCCGTGGTACTGGCGGACGGCACGCGGCTCGAGGCCGATCTTGTCGTCATGGCGACCGGCTATGGCAGCATGAACGGCTGGGCCGCCGATCTCATCAGCCAGGAGGTCGCCGACAAGGTAGGCAAGGTATGGGGCCTTGGTTCGGACACCACAAAGGATCCCGGGCCGTGGGAGGGCGAGCAGCGCAACATGTGGAAGCCCACGCAGCAGGAGAACCTTTGGTTCCACGGCGGCAACCTGCATCAGTCGCGCCACTACTCTCTGTATCTGGCACTTCAGCTCAAGGCACGGTTGGAAGGTCTGGATACCCCTGTCTACGGCCTTCAGCAGGTGCATCACCTGTCGTGAGGCATCTTGCGCCCGGCCATCTGCCCGGCCGGGCGCACCCCCCATCGTTCGGAGAACAAGAGATGAAAGCAGCACGTTGGCATGGCGTGAAGGACATCCGCGTCGAAGAGGTCGCAGAGCCCGTTCCCGCGGCAGGCGAGGTCAAGATCAAGGTCGCCTGGACCGGCATCTGCGGCAGCGACCTGCACGAATACCTTGCAGGCCCGATCTTCGTGCCGGTGGAAAAGAACCACCCGCTGAGCCACGACAAGGCGCCGATCACCATGGGCCACGAGTTCTGCGGTACCGTGACCGAACTGGGGGACGGCGTTACCGGTCTGGCCGTGGGCGACCCCGTGGCGATCGAGCCGATCTTTGCCTGCGGCACCTGTCCCGCCTGCCACGAGGGCAAGTACAACCTTTGCGACTCGCTGGGCTTCGTGGGGCTGTCGGGCGGCCATGGCGGCTTTGCCGCCTTTTCGGTGGTTCCGGCACGCATGGTCCACAAGATGCCCGACGGGCTGTCGATGGAACAGGGTGCGCTGGTCGAGCCGGCCGCAGTCGCGCTGCACGCCGTAAGGTTGTCCAAGATCAGGGCTGGGGATACGGCAGCCGTGTTCGGGGCAGGTCCGATCGGGCTGCTGGTCGTCGAGGCCCTGCGCGTCGCCGGCGCTGCCCAGATCCATGTGGTTGAGCCTTCCGAGGTGCGCCGGCAGAAGGCGCTGGATCTTGGTGCGAGCACGGCCATCGACCCGATGTCCACCGATGCCGTTGCCGCCATCCGCCAGGCGACCGGCGGCGTTCACGTCGCCTTCGAGGTGACGGGCGTTCCTCGGGTCCTGCCACAGTGCATCGAAGCGACCCGTCATGAAGGCCAGACCCTGATCGTCTCGATCTGGGAATCCGATGCCTCGTTCCAGCCCAACACGGTGGTGCTGAAGGAGCGCCAGCTGCAGGGAACCATCGCCTATCGCAACGTCTATCCGGCGGTGATGGAGCTGATGACGCAAGGCCATTTCAGCGCGGAAAAGCTGGTGACCAAACGGATCGCCATCGACGACATCGCAGGCGAAGGTTTCGAGGCGCTGGTTGCCGAAAAATCCCACGTGAAGATCCTCGTCAAAGCACCGGAGTGATCGCGCCGACCTGGGAACAGGTTTCGGTCATCGGCCAATGTGCTTCTGAAGCCATGATGAGCATGACTTGCGTGCTGGAAGGTCGGGCAAGTGTCCTCCCTTCCCTGCGAGGTTTGGCTGATCGCAGGCGCGCCCAGCGTCAGATGATCCGAATGCGGCAGATCGTCGGCCACAGCGCGATCTGCCGTTTTCCTGCATGCAACAGGGACTGCTGCGACATGCACGGTGTTGAACGGCATCGACCCCGGAAGAATGCCGGCGGAGGTTCCATGGCCGTAGTCGTCGTCCTGCATGGTCATCAACGGGCGGAGGCAACTGGATGGCTCGGGCGTGCATGGCTTTGGACATATATGGGTGCTTCTGGACGCTGTCGGATCATGCGCACCTTGCGATGCATTTTGACGCATCGACCCGCCTGCCCGGAACCGCCGCCACCTTGGCATCTTACAGTTGCTTGAGCGTCTTGAACCGCTTTGCAAAGGATGACCTGATGCTGCTGCGCCTTCGCGATGTCACCAAGACCTATCCGGGGGCCGCGGCAGCGGTGCTGCGCGGTGTTTCCCTTGATCTTGAACGGGGCGAAATGCTGGCTCTGACCGGCGAATCCGGCTCGGGCAAAAGCACGCTGTTGCACCTGATCGGTGGGCTGGACACCGCCGACAGCGGTGCGGTCGCCATCGACGGCACTGATTTGACCCCGCTCGACGATGCAGGACGCGCGGGCTTTCGGCGCGGCAAGGTCGGGGTCATCTTTCAGCAGTTCAACCTGATCCCCTCGCTGACGGTGGCCGCCAATATCGCATTCCAGGCGCGGCTTGCGGGGCGTCATGACAAGGATCGCGCCGGGACATTGGCCAAACGTCTGGGGCTCCGCGACCATCTGCACAAATATCCCGAGCAGCTCTCTGGCGGGCAGCAGCAGCGGGTGGCGATTGCCCGCACCCTCGCGCCGCAACCGGACCTGGTGCTGGCCGATGAGCCGACCGGGAACCTGGACGAGGCAACGGCGGACACGGTCCTTGCCCTGCTGCAGGATCTGGTCGCGGAAACGGGTGCGGGCTTGATGCTGGTGACCCATTCAGAACGGCTGGCAAAGCGCCTGCCGCGTCGGTTGCATCTGCAAGCGGGATGCTTGGTATGACCGGGGCGATCCTGTCGGCGCTGTTTTCGCACTGGCGGCGCAACCCGCTGCAGCTGCTGACGCTCCTTGTTGGGCTGGCCCTGGCGACGGCGCTGTGGTCAGGGGTGCAGGCGATCAATGCCGAGGCGCGGGCCAGCTATGACGCCGCAGCCGAAACCCTGGGCCAGGGTCAGTTCGCCCAGATCACCGCCCTTGACGGTGAAGCGATGTCCCAGCAGACATATATCGCGCTGCGGCGGGCAGGATGGATGGTGTCGCCGGTGACCGAGGGGCGCCTGGGCCCGGTGCGGATCATCGGGCTGGAGCCTTTGACGGCGCCTGGGGGGCTTGGCCCGGTCGATGTCGACGGCGGCGGTGATCTTGCATCCTTTCTGTCGGGGCCGGGCCAGATCTTTGCGCGTCAGGACACGCTTGCGCGGCTGCCTGACATGGGGGTCGAGGGCGTCGCTACCCCGGATGTGGCCCCCGATACGGCAATCACCGATATCGGACTGGCGCAGCGCCTGCTGAACCGCCCGGATCAGATCGACCGCCTGATCGTGCTTCCCGATCAACCCCTGACCCGCCGCCCTCTGGCCGAAGTGGCCCCTGATCTGACAATGGTCGCACCGCAGGATGGGAGCGATGTCGCGCAATTGACAGACAGCTTTCACCTGAACCTGACCGCCTTTGGCCTGCTGTCCTTTGCTGTCGGGCTGTTCATTGTCCATGGTGCGATCGGGCTGGCCTTCGAGCAGCGCCGGGCCATGGTGCGGACGCTGCGGGCGGTGGGCGCGCCGCTGAGACGGCTGATCCTGTTGATGGCGGTGGAACTGGCGGTGCTGGCCCTGATCGCGGGCGCAAGCGGTGTCGCGCTTGGCTATGTCATCGCGGCTGCCCTTCTGCCCGATGTGGCGGTTACCCTGCGCGGACTTTATGGTGCCGAGGTGTCAGGGCAGATGACGTTGCGCCCGACCTGGTGGCTCTCGGGGCTGGCCATCGCGCTGGTCGGAACGACTGTCGCCGCCAGCGGCGCGCTGTGGTCGCTGGCGCGGATGCCTTTGCTGTCGGGCGCGCATCCACGGGCCTTCAGCATGTCGCATCGCCATCGGGGAAAGGCCCTGCTGGCGATGGGTCTGCTTGTCGTATCCGCGGCCGTGGCGGTCTGGGGACAGGGGCTTCTGGCCGGGTTCGTCATGCTGGGCACGCTGCTGATCGGGGGGGCGCTGGCCTTGCCGCCGATCCTGACGCTGCTGTTGGCCTGGGCCGAAAGGCATGCAAGGGCCCCGGTGACGCAGTGGTTCTGGGCCGATACGCGCCAGCAGGTGCCGGGCCTTTCGCTGGCGCTGATGGCCCTGATGCTGGCAATGGCCGCAAATGTGGGCGTCTCGACGATGGTGTCGTCGTTTCGGCTGACATTCATGGGATTTTTGGACCAACGCCTTGCGTCGGAACTGTATGTCAGGGTCGATGACCCTGCCCAGGCCGCCGCCGTCACCGCAGCCGCAACCGGCCATGTTGACGCGATCCTGCCCCTGCTGAGCGTGGATCAGCAGATCGTCGGCATGCCGGCCGAGATCCTGGGTGCGCGCGATCACGCGACCTATCGCGACAACTGGCAGTTCCTGCGCGCATCGCCGGATGTCTGGGACCGCCTGGCGGAGGGTAACGGAGTTCTGGTCAACGAACAGATGTATCGCCGGGCCGGTCTGGATCTGGAGGCCGACATCGCCGTCGGTCAGGATGTCACTCTTCCGGTATTGGGCATCTATGGCGACTATGGCAATCCTGCCGGACAGGTGATCATCACCGAGGACCTGTTTCGCAGCCTGTTCCCCCAGATCGGTGCCAGGCAGTTCGGGCTTCGTGTCGATCCCGGACGGGTTCCCGCCCTGCGGGACCGCCTGCGCCAAGAGGCCGGCGTCGCGGAGGGCGCGATGATCGATCAGGCCGCGATCAAGGCCACCTCCCTGGACATTTTCGAGCGGACCTTTACCGTGACGACCGCGCTGAACGTGCTGACGCTGGCGGTTGCGGGCTTTGCCATCCTGATGAGCCTGCTGACCCTGGCCGGGATGCGCCTGCCGCAACTGGCGCCCATCTGGGCCTTGGGGCTGACGCGGCGCAGGCTGGCCACGCTGGACCTGCTGCGCACCTTGCTGCTCGCGTCGCTGACGGGTGCTCTGGCCCTGCCGCTGGGTCTGGCCCTGGCTTGGGCGCTGCTGGCCGTCGTCAATGTCGAGGCCTTCGGCTGGCGGCTTCCCATGTACCTGTTCCCGCTCGATTACCTGAGGCTGGGGGTGCTTGCGCTGCTGGCGGCGGCGATCGCGGCACTGTGGCCGGCATGGCGGCTGTCGCGCACGCCGCCGGCGCAACTGTTGGGGGTGTTTCGCCATGAACGTTAAGGCACTGGTCTGTCTTCTGCTTCTTCCGGTGACGGCGCTGGGGCAGGGTTTTGCCGGTCTGGGCACGCAAGCCGGGGATTTTGCGCAGCCAGTCCCCGGGCGGGCTCTGGAGTTTCCGGCCGATCATGGCCCCCATCCTGATCATCGGATCGAGTGGTGGTACCTGACCGCCAACATGAGCGGCCCGGACGGAACGCCTTACGGTCTGCAATGGACACTGTTCCGTTCGGCACTGTCGCCGCGTGACGGCGAAGGATGGGACACGCCGCAGCTGTGGATGGGGCACGCGGCCGTCACCACGCCAGATGCGCATCATGTGGCCGAACGTCTGGCCCGGGGTGGCATAGGTCAGGCGGGGGTGCAGGCGGACCCGTTCTTGGCATGGATCGATGATTGGGCCATGGAAGGACCGGATTTCGACAACCTGCGCCTGACCGCCTCCGATGGCGACTTTGCCTATGACGTGCGCCTGCGGGCATCGGGTCCCTTGGTCCGTCACGGGCAGGACGGGTATTCGGTGAAATCCGCTGCGGGACAGGCCAGTCATTACTACTCCCAACCCTTCTTCCAGCTGTCCGGCACGCTGTCCCTGCCGAAGGGCGACGTTCTCGTGACCGGCACCGCCTGGCTGGACCGAGAATGGTCTTCGCAGCCGCTGGCCGAGGATCAGCAGGGCTGGGACTGGTTCTCGCTGTCCTTCGACAGCGGCGACAAGCTGATGGGCTTTGTTCTGCGCGGCAGCACGGACTACACCTCTGCCAGCTGGATCACGGCCGCCGGAGAGGTCACCGCCCTCGCTGACGGAGCCTTTGCCGCTGCGCCTCTGGATTGGCACGACGTTGCCGGACGGCAGGTGCCGACGACATGGCAGGTCAGCTTGCCTGTGCAGGATCTGGAGGTGACGGTGACTGCCCTGAACCCCGATGCCTGGATGGACACCTCGGTCCCGTATTGGGAAGGCCCCGTCACCGTGACAGGCAGCCATGAGGGTGTCGGATATCTTGAAATGACAGGTTACGACTGATCCACAGTTTCGCTCCTCAGTGCCTCCCCGGTCTGCATGTGCAAGCTTGTCTGATTGCAGCTGACAAGGATAGCTCTAGTTAGATATCAGAATGCCGGGAAATAGACGCGGCGATGCAAGTCAGCGTAGCGTCTTGTCTCCGGGAGGACGCTACCGCCAAGGAGGCAGGAGCTTCCTGCGTAACCCATCCTTGTCCGTGCCCTGAGGCTTTGAAAGCGGGCGCTGAACCATGCTGCCACCAGGGCATAACTGCCCCATCCTAGATGATCACATCGATCTTCGTCGGAAGGCGCTCTTTCTGGCAGGATCGATCCTGTGCCCGGTTCGGCACAATCCTTTGCCATGTCCGGCTTTACAACAGTCAGCATACCCGGTCGGCGCTCAAGGAACAGGCGCCGATCAACGCGCTTGAGGACCACCGAAGGCAAAGGCCGGACCTCTTCAAAAAGCGCCAGTATGATCAGACCACGCGGAAAGTGACACGTAACCGGCAAGTACAAGGGCGAAGAATAAAGGGGGAAGTCATCATAAGGGTCAGGATCAGGACCCATTGATCTTCCAGTTTCAGCATTGTTCAGGCTCCGCAAGGAGACATGAGGATGAGCAACCTTTTCTGGCTGACCGCCGCCCGGGTGGCGCGGCTCCAGCCGTTCTTTCCCAGGAGGTGAGCCTGCGAACGCAAGCCGCGCGCTGATGACCGGCGGGTGCTGA
>VGDE01000099.1 GCA_016869875.1 Alphaproteobacteria bacterium | reverse complement strand
CAGCTTGAAGCAACGGGGGGCGCTGGTCCGCGACCATCCGGATTGCCACGTCCAGACCCATCTGTCCGAGAACCGGGACGAGATCGATTTCACCTTAAGCCTTTATCCCAAGGCTCGGGATTATCTGGACATTTATGAGAGCCACGGGTTGCTGTCCGACAGGCTGTTGCTGGGCCACGCGATCCATCTGGAGCCGCGGGAAATCGCGCGCATGGCCGAAACCGGCAGCCGCGCGGTGTTCTGCCCGACGTCGAACCTGTTCCTCGGCTCGGGCCTGTTCGATGCGGACGGGCTCCGGGCGGCCGGGATCATTAGCGGCATCGCCACGGATGTCGGCGGCGGCACAAGCTGGTCGATGCTGCAAACCCTGAACGAAGGCTACAAGATCCTGCAGATGCGCGGGCAAAAGCTGCATCCGTTGACAGCCTTCCACTGGGCGACGCGCGGAAATGCGATCGCCTTGGGGATGGAGGACGAGATCGGGACCTTGGCGCCCGGCAGCGCCGCGGACCTGGTGGTGCTGGATGCTGGCGCGACACCGGCCATGTCCCTGCGGATGGAACGTGCCGAAACGCTGGCCGAGGAATTGTTCATCCTGCAGATCATGGGTGACGACCGTGCCGTGGCGCAGACCTATGTCGCGGGCCGGCCGCAGAAGGGCGGCTGATCGCCGCGCGGCTTGGGCTTCACCCTGCGGTCGAAGGGGGCTAGAAGGAAAGGAACGGGGCCTTGCCCCACCTTCCCATTCCGACTGCAAGGGCGCACCCCATGGCCGACGATCTGCTGAACAGCTTCACGACCGGACCCGACGAGCAGGGCCGCTTTGGCATCTATGGGGGCCGCTTTGTCAGCGAAACGCTGATGCCGCTGATCCTTGACCTGGAGGCCGAATACGAGCGTGCCAAGACCGACCCGGCGTTCTGGGCGCAGATGGACGACCTGTGGACGCATTACGTCGGCCGACCTTCGCCGCTGTATTTCGCCGAACGCCTGACCCAGCATCTGGGTGGCGCCAAGGTCTACATGAAGCGGGACGAGCTGAACCACACCGGCGCGCACAAGATCAACAACGTGCTGGGTCAGATCCTGCTGGCGATCCGCATGGGCAAGACCCGCATCATCGCGGAAACCGGGGCGGGGCAGCACGGCGTCGCAACCGCCACGGTCTGCGCGCGGTTCGGTCTGAAATGCGTCGTCTTCATGGGCGCCCATGACGTGGAGCGCCAGGCGCCGAACGTGTTCCGCATGCGCCTGCTGGGGGCCGAGGTCGTGCCTGTTTCCAGCGGCCGCGGCACACTGAAGGATGCGATGAACGACGCGCTGCGCGACTGGGTCACCAACGTGCGCGACACGTTCTACTGCATCGGCACGGTGGCGGGTCCGCATCCCTATCCGGCGATGGTCCGCGACTTTCAGTCGATCATCGGCAAGGAAGTGCGCGAGCAGATCATGCCGCGCGAAGGGCGGCTGCCCGACACGGTCGTGGCGGCCATCGGCGGTGGCTCGAATGCGATGGGGCTGTTCTATCCCTTCCTCGACGACAAGGAGGTCCGCATCATCGGCGTGGAGGCCGGCGGCAAGGGGGTTGACGACCGGATGGAGCACTGCGCCAGCCTGTCCGGCGGGCGCGCGGGCGTGCTGCATGGCAACCGCACCTATCTGCTGCAGGACGACGAGGGGCAGATCCTGGAAGGCCACTCGATCAGCGCGGGTCTGGATTATCCCGGCATCGGTCCGGAACATGCCTGGCTGAAGGACATGGGCCGGGCCGAATATGTCAGCATCACCGACGCGGAGGCGCTGGAAGCGTTCCAGCTGTGCTGTGCGACCGAAGGCATCATTCCTGCGCTGGAGCCCAGCCACGCCTTGGCTCATGTGATGAAGATCGCGCCTGATCTGCCGGCCGACCATATCATCGTGATGAACATGTGCGGCCGCGGCGACAAGGACATCTTCACTGTTGCCAAGCATCTCGGCTTTGACATGAAGATCTGATCAGCGCGTCAGCATCAGGACGTTCAGTTCGGATTCAAGCCAAGGCAGGGGCAGAAGGATTCGGGCGGCCTTGTCGCCCGTGACCTCGACCAGCCCGACCTCGGGCGTCAGTTGCGGTGTGGCGCCCGGATCGACCTCGGCCGGAAGTTCGCCATAGGGCAGGGGCGTGTCGCCCGCCACAAAGGCTGTACCCAGATACACCGTCTGTCCGTCCAGCAGGCCGATCCTGCCGGTCGTCCGCTGTGATCCGGTCAATTTTTCAAAGCCGCTGCCCGTCAAGCGGCAGTGGAACGCCTGATAGACGACCAGCGGCAGGTTGCCTCCCAGCTTCAGCATTCGGCAGGACCATTCTCCCTGCAGGATCGTCATCGCCCGTTCGGCCGGCAGCGCCGATCCCGACAGACCCTCGACCAGGATGGCACGATCCTCCGGGCTGCCAAGCGCCAGGGCCGAACGCAGCGTCCGCCCCGCGACCTCGTCCAGGCGCTCCAGCCGGGCGCGATCATCGCTGCGGATCATTCCGGCCAGATCGGGCGTTTCCGCGAAAGCCGGAGCCACGAGCAGGGCCGCCAGCGCCGCCAGCCTTTCAATCCGCATCCGACCTGGCATGACGCTTGAGAAGTTCCAGCGGCACGATGTCCAGCGCGCGCCGGTGGGTTGCCTCCAGCACCACGGTAGGGGCCGCATATTCCTGGGCTGCCTGCAGGAAGCGGCTGGCGCACAGGCACCAGCGCTGCCCGGCCTTCAGCCCCGGAAACCCGTATTCCGGGCGGGGCGTGGTCAGGTCATTGCCCAGATAGCGCGACATCGCAAGGAATTCGTCGGTCAGGATCACGCAGACTGTATGGCTGCCGCGGTCCTCGGGGCCTGTGTCGCAACAGCCGTTGCGATAAAAGCCGGTCATGGGCCGGGACGAGCAGGGCTGCAACCGGCCGCCCAGGACATTGATCGACAGATCCATCTGCATTCCTCCGTTTGCCGGTCCAGCCTAAGCCGACCCGCGCGACGGGGGAAGGGGCCTGCGGTCACAATTGGCGGGGCTGCCAGTCGATCCAGCGGCCGTGAAAATCGGCGCGTCCCAGTGACCAGCGCCGCTCGGACCCATCCCACAGCGCCAGCCGCAGGGCTGCGCCGTGGCCGCCGTCCCCCTCCATTTCGACATGCGCCAGTGGAGCCTCTGCCGACGCGCGGACAGCGGCGCGGGCCAGGACGGCCTCGCAGGCATTCGCCGTGTCAGCCGGAAAGTACCGGGCCGCGACCGTATGAAAGACCATGGTCAGGCAGCCGGGGACCGGGTCAAGCAACCTGTGGGCCAGCCAGGCGGCGGCATCTCCCCGATCCACCTGCGGGGGAGCGGCCTGAGCCAGCGCCAGTGCCGCACGCAGCCGCGCCAGCCGGGCGTCCTGGTCCGCCCAGCAATAGGCCATCAGCCGCAACGCGTCGCGCGCGGGGTCCAGCGGGTTCAGATCCACCCCATGGCGGCTGGCGACGCGGATCTGCCCCTGCGGCATCTCGCCTCGCCATTGCGGGGTCAGGATCACGCCCTCGCCTCCGGCGCCCAAGTGGTAACGGTCGAAGTTGAGGTTCAGCCCGGCCGATGCGCCCAGTTCCAGCAGCCGCAAGGGCAACGGCGACAGACCCGACAGAAGACGCGCCGCGCCGATCAGCACGGCGGACCGGCCGACTTCGTTCGTCTGCGGGGGGCTGTCCAGCCAGGCCAGGATCATCTCCTCATGCGCGCGCAGGCTGTCGGCCAGCAGCGAAGCGGGAACATCGGCGGCGGCATAGGCTTGCGCCAGATCAGGGGCGGACCGGGTCAGAACCAGCGCATGCAGCGCGCCGCACAGCCGCAGGGGCAGCGCATCCGCGCGGCCGGACGGATCACCCGGCCAATCCAGAACACGCGCGGCCACCATCCCCTGCGACCGGTCCAGCGCATCCGCCAGCGTGTCGCAGATCTGCGCTGTCAGTGGCGAGCCCAGGTCGCGGCACGCCTGCGCCTGATCGCGAAAGGCGGACCGCACGGCATCCGTCATTTGAACCGCTCGGTCAGGGCGCGCAGCCGGTCGGACAGGCTGGCAGGCGCCTCGGGCGTAGGGGTGTCGGTCGCGCTGGGATCGCGCTTCGATGCAGCGCTTCCCGAGGACGCGGGGCGGGATGCCGTCTCGGGGGTGCTGCCATTCCGTGCCGGCGCGGTGCGCGCGGCCACGGCATTCTGGAAACGTCCTCCGTCGCCCGCGGCCAAGGCTGCCGCCCCGTCCGAGATGCCGCGCATCAGGTCGTCCAGCCAGTCCTGGTCCGACTTGGCGAAATCCGACAGGACATAGGGCGCAACCTTGTCCTTGTGACCGGGATGCCCAATTCCCAGCCTGACGCGGCCGTAATCGGCCCCGAGATGCTGGTGGATCGAGCGCAGCCCGTTGTGCCCGGCATGTCCTCCGCCCTGCTTGACGCGGCACTTGCCCGGCGCCAGATCCAGTTCGTCATGCAGCACGATCACCTCCGCGGGCGTCAGCTTGAGATAGCGCATCGCCTCGCCCACGGACTGTCCCGACAAGTTCATGAAGGTCTGCGGCTTCAGCAGCGTGACACGCATGTCACCCAGCCGTCCCTCGGCCGCCAGACCCTGAAACCGCCCGCGCCATGGGCCAAAGCCGTAGTCCCCGGCGATCCGGTCCAGCGCCATGAATCCGATGTTGTGACGATTTGCCGCATATTTCGTGCCGGGATTTCCCAGCCCCACGATCAGTTTCACGGCCGTCTCCTGCCTGCCCGCGCGGGGAGCGCGCGGGTCGATTTGCGATCCATCCCTTGCGGCTGACCTTGCCGGTTACTAAGACTCTGTCAACCTATCGCGGCTAAGACAGGGGTTCAGGCCCGGACGAATCGCGGGGATCAGGGACAGACAGCAAGGACAGACGATGAGCGATCCGGCAGAATTCTACATGAACACCCTTGTTCCCATGGTGGTCGAACAGACCTCCCGCGGGGAACGGGCCTATGACATCTTCTCGCGCCTGCTGAAGGAACGCATCATCTTTGTGTCGGGGCCCGTCCACGACGGCATGTCCACCCTGATCTGCGCGCAGCTTCTGTTCCTTGAGGCGGAAAACCCGTCCAAGGACATCAGCATGTACATCAACAGCCCCGGCGGCGTGGTGACCTCGGGCCTGTCGATCTATGACACGATGCAGTACATCCGTCCCCGCGTCTCGACGCTGGTGGTGGGGCAGGCGGCTTCGATGGGGTCGCTGCTGCTGGCGGCGGGCGAGCCGGGCCTGCGCTATTC
The DNA here is from genome assembly GCA_016869875.1 of Alphaproteobacteria bacterium. Lineage (GTDB taxonomy): Bacteria > Pseudomonadota > Alphaproteobacteria > Rhodobacterales > Rhodobacteraceae > Paracoccus. The sequence goes on along the minus strand of VGDE01000099.1, from coordinate 6,115 downwards.
GCTGCCCAACAGCCGCGTGATGGTCCACCAGCCTTCGGGCGGCTACCAGGGACAGGCGACCGATATCCTGATCCACGCCCGCGAAACCGAGAAGCTGAAGCGCCGCCTGAACGAGATCTATGTCAAGCACACCGGCCGTAGCCTGGAGGAGGTCGAGCAGGCGCTGGAGCGGGATCGCTTCATGGGACCGGACGAGGCCAAGGAGTGGGGCCTGATCGACGAAGTGCTGGCACCGCGCGGCAAGGCGGAACCTGACAAGAAATAGCCCCGTTGGGGATTGTGACGGGCACACTGGGCCCTTAACATGACGGAAACTACCTGCGGCGGCCGATCCGGCGCGGGCCACCCGAAGATGCGGCGCGCGGAAAGGAACCCGCCGTCGCCCGCAGCGCGGACATGCACGGCGGCAGTGAAGGAAATGGACGATGGCGAACCAGTCCGGCAGCGACAGCAAGAACACGCTCTATTGCAGCTTTTGCGGCAAGAGCCAGCACGAGGTCCGCAAGCTGATCGCGGGCCCGACCGTGTTCATCTGCGACGAATGCGTCGAGCTGTGCATGGACATCATCCGTGAGGAAACGAAGTCCAGCGGGCTGAAGTCGGGCGACGGCGTCCCGACCCCGCGCGAAATCTGCGGCGTACTTGATGATTACGTAATCGGGCAGGAACATGCCAAGCGCGTGCTCTCGGTCGCGGTGCACAATCATTACAAGCGCCTGAACCACGGCTCCAAGTCGGACATCGAGCTGGCAAAGTCGAACATCCTGCTGATCGGCCCGACCGGTTGCGGCAAGACCTTGCTGGCGCAGACGCTTGCCCGCATCCTGGACGTTCCGTTCACGATGGCCGATGCGACCACGCTGACCGAGGCCGGCTATGTCGGCGAGGATGTCGAGAACATCATCCTCAAGCTGCTTCAGTCCAGCGAGTACAATGTCGAGCGGGCGCAGCGCGGCATCGTCTATATCGACGAGGTCGACAAGATCACGCGCAAGTCCGACAATCCCTCGATCACCCGCGACGTTTCGGGTGAGGGCGTGCAGCAGGCGCTTCTGAAGATCATGGAAGGCACGGTGGCCAGCGTCCCCCCGCAGGGCGGCCGCAAGCATCCGCAGCAGGAATTCCTGCAGGTGGACACCACCAATATCCTGTTCATCTGTGGCGGCGCCTTTGCCGGCCTCGACCGGATCATTGCGCAGCGCAACAAGGGCACGGCGATCGGCTTTGGCGCTTCAGTCAAGGAAAACGACGACCGCGGCGTGGGCGAGACCTTCAAGGAACTCGAGCCCGAGGATCTGCTGAAATTCGGGCTCATTCCCGAGTTCGTGGGCCGTCTGCCCGTTATCGCGACGCTGACCGACCTTGACGAGGAAGCGCTGATCATCATTTTGACCAAGCCCAAGAACGCACTGGTCAAGCAGTATCAGCGCCTGTTCGACCTGGAAGGCGTGCAACTGACCTTCACGGAAGATGCCCTGACCGCCATCGCCAAGCGCGCGATCAAGCGCAAGACCGGCGCGCGCGGCCTGCGGTCGATCATGGAGGAGATCCTGCTGGATACCATGTTCGAGCTTCCAGGGCTCGACAGTGTCGAAGAGGTCGTGGTGAACGAGGATGCGGTCGAGAATGCTGCCGTCAAGCCGCTGCTGATCCATGCCGATGCCAAGAAGGGCAGCATTTCAGCCGGTTGATCCGGTTTCTCATGGCGCTGTTCAAGGATGCGCAGCCGGGTCCGCTCAAGGCTGGACCCGGCTGTGATTTTGGGGCATATGCTGCCCACATTCGTTCGATGAGGTCCTGTCGATGTCCGTCATGCTGCGCTTTCTGACCTGGTGGAACAGCCAGACCCTCAACACCCAGTTCTGGACATGGCGGAACGGCATCAAGGTTGGTGAAGATGCTGCCGGCAACCTGTTCTACAAGAGCAAGGACGGCAAGCGCCGCTGGGTCATCTACAAGGCCGAGGCCGAGGCGAGCCAGATCAGCCCCGAATGGCACGGTTGGCTGCATCACACCTGGAACGAGACACCGGCCGAGGCACCCCTGCCTCACAAGCCGTGGGAGCAGCCGCACCAGCCGAACCTGACAGGAACGTCCCAAGCCTATGTGCCTGCCGGGTCGCTGCAGCGGGTTCCTCCGGTTGCGCGGTCGGATTATGACGCGTGGCAGCCTGAATAACGTGCCCGAGCACGCGGGTCAGCGCGGCGAGGCACGGGCTGAACTGATCGCCGGCGGGATTGTCCTAGCGGTGGCGGCAGGTTTTCTGGTCTGGGCGGCTCAAGGTCAGTGGAGCGGTCGGTCAGGCTATCATGTGACGGCCTCCTTTCCCGATGTCGATGGCGTGTCGGTGGGAACCGAGGTCAGACTGGCGGGCGTCAGGATCGGCCGCGTCAGCGACATACGCTTGAACCCTCAGACTTACCTGGCCGATGCAATTCTGCAGATCCCGGACAGTGTGGTCCTGCCCTCGGACAGTGCGGCGCTGATCCAGTCCGACGGACTGCTGGGCGGTGCCTATATCCAGCTACAGCCCGGCGGTAGTCCGGACAATCTGGCGGCTGGCGATGAAATCGAGGATGTTCAGGGGGCGGTCAGCCTGCTCCAACTGATGCTGAAGTTCGTGGACAGTCAGGGACAGGACCCTCAGCCATGATCCGCGCGATGTTCTGCGCGCTGCTGCTGTCCTCTCCTGCCGCCGCCCAGGATACAGTTCGTGCTGGCGGCGGCATGCTGCGGGGGCTGGACAAGGTATCAGGCCGCACGACGAACCTTCCGCTGCAGGTGGGTGAGGCGGTCCGTTATGGCAGGTTGGAGATCAGGTTGGGTGAGTGCCGATATCCCGCGGCCGATCCCAGTTCCGATGCCTTTGCCCAGATCATCATCACGGACCTGCGACAGAACACCACCGTGTTCAGCGGCTGGATGATCGCCAGTGCACCGGCCCTGTCGGCCTTGGATGATGCGCGCTACGATGTCTGGGTCATGTCCTGCCAAAGCTGATCTGACGACGGCAGATCACAGGCACGGAAATCGGCTTTTTTGGCGATGGCTGCGGCCAGGCGCTGCTTGTAGTCGACCCGCGGGATCTCTGACCCGCCCATGCGCGCCAGGTGCGGGGTCAGGAACTGCGTATCGAATAGCGCAAAGCCGCAGCGCATGAGATGCCCCGAGATCCAGATCAGCGCCATCTTTGAGCCGTTCGTTCGCGCGGACACCATCGATTCACCGAAAAAGGCCCCACCAAGGGTGACCCCGAAGATGCCGCCGGCAAAGCAACCGCCGTGGCGCACTTCGATCGCGTGAGCGTGACCGGCGTCATGCAGCCGCCGATACAGCCGGGCCAAGGGGCTATTGATCCAGGTAGTCTCTCGGTCGGCACAGGCGGCCACGACCGCGTCGAAGTTGCCGTCCAGATGGGCCGACCATCCGCCACGCCGCAAGTCGCGGAGCAGCGAGCGCGAAGCATGGACGCCGCCCACCGGAAAGATTCCCCGCATCGGCGGATCAAACCAGTAGAGCCGGTCATCCTCCGCACTTTCGGCCATCGGAAAGACGCCCCGCGCATAACCGGCCAGCAGTTGCGCAGGGCTTATCATGTCGACACCTCAGGCGTAGTGCTGCGCCAGCCAGCGCTCGAGCCAATGGATGGAGTAATTGCCCGACTGGATGTCCGGCTCGGCCAGCAGATCACGGAACAGGGGCACCGTCGTGTCCACGCCGTCGACGATCAACTCACCCAAGGCCCGCGACAGTCGCGCCAAGGCCTCGTTCCGGTCGCGGCCATGCACGATCAGCTTGCCGATCAGGCTGTCGTAGTAAGGGGGGATCGAATAACCCTGATACAGGGCTGAATCCATCCGCACGCCCAGCCCCCCCGGCGCGTGATACTGGGTGATCTTGCCGGGGCAGGGCGCAAAGTTCGGCACCTTCTCGGCGTTGATCCGTACCTCGATCGAATGGCCGTTGATGACCAGGTCCTCTTGGTGGAACTCCATCGGCAGGCCTGCGGCCACGCGGATCTGCTGGCGGACCAGATCGACGCCGAAGATGGCCTCGGTCACCGGATGCTCCACCTGCAGGCGGGTGTTCATCTCGATGAAGTAAAACTCGCCATCCTCGAACAGGAACTCGATCGTGCCGGCGCCCGCATAGCCGATCTTGGCCACGGCATCCGCGCAGACGCGGCCGATGCGCTCGCGCTGTTCGGCAGTGATGGCAGGGCCGGGAGCTTCTTCCAGCACCTTCTGGTGGCGGCGCTGCAGCGAACAGTCACGTTCGCCCAGATGCACAGCCCTGCCCTTGCCGTCGCCAAAGACCTGGATCTCGATGTGCCGGGGGCGTTGAAGGTATTTCTCGATGTAAACGTCGGGATTGCCAAAGGCGGCCTTGGCCTCGGCGCGGGCGGTGCGAAAAGCGACTTCGAGGCTCGCCTCGTCCTGTGCGACCTTCATGCCGCGACCACCCCCGCCCGCGGTCGCCTTGATGATGACCGGGTAGCCGATCTGGGCGGCAACGCGCATCGCTTCCTCGACATCACCAACGCCGCCGTCGCTGCCCGGCACGCAGGGCACGCCAAGCGCCTTCATCGTGTCCTTGGCGGTGATCTTGTCGCCCATGATGCGGATATGTTCCGCGCGCGGGCCGATGAAGGTGATGCCGTGATCCTCCAGCATCTGCACAAAGCCCGCGTTCTCCGACAGAAAGCCATAGCCGGGATGAATCGCCTGCGCGCCGGTGATCTCGCAGGCCGAAATCAACGCAGGCATCGACAGATAGCTTTGCGCGGATGAGGGGGGGCCGATGCAGACGGATTCGTCCGCCATGCGCACATGCATGGCGTCGGCGTCGGCTGTCGAATGGACCGCGACCGAGGCGATGCCCATCTCGCGGCAGGCCCGGATCACGCGCAGCGCGATCTCGCCCCGGTTGGCGATGAGAATCTTGTCGAACATGCCGTTCACTCGACGATCATCAGCGGCGAGCCGAACTCGACAGGGCTGCCGTCATCGACCAGGATGCGCTTGACGGTGCCCGCGCGCGGCGAGGGAATGTGGTTCATCGTCTTCATCGCTTCGACGATCATCAGCGTGTCGCCCTCGGCCACGGTCTGGCCCACGCCAACGAAGGGTGCCGTACCGGGTTCCGCTGCCAGATAGGCGGTGCCCACCATCGGCGAGGTCACGGCGCCGGGAAGGCTGGCCGGATCCTCGCCCACTGCGGGCAGGGACAGGGTGGGCGTCGTGGAAGAGCTGGGGACAGGGTGGGCAGGGGCCTGGGGTGCTGCGGGCGCCTGCGCATAGACCACCTGCTTGCCCTGCTTGGACAGGCTGACGGTCAGCCGGTCATGTTCGCCATATTCGCGCTTGACCGAGATTTCGCTCAGTTCGCTGGCGTTCAGCAGTTCGGCCAGCGACTGGATGAAGGCCACGTCGCCCTCGTGGTGTTTGGATTCGTTGCTCATGCCGTCCTCTGCCGTGTTCTGGTCCGGCCGCGTCCCTGCGCGGCGATTGCAGGGCTTATAGCCTCTGTGGCTGCCCAAGGGGAAGGGTTTCAGGTCATGGGGCTGCATTTGCGCGGCCGGAACCAGTCAGTTCCCGCCGGAAGGTCGTGCCGCCTTTTCGGCCAGCCCCGATTTGCCCTCGCGACGCGCAAGCTCGGCCTCGACATCGGCCAGGGACACGTCCCGCGCCGCCAGCATCACCAGAAGGTGAAACAGCACATCCGCAGCTTCGGAGGTCAGGCGGGCGCGATCACCCTTGACCGCCTCGATGACGGCCTCGATCGCCTCTTCCCCGAATTTTTCGGCACATTTTTCGGGACCTTTCGCCAGCAACCTGGCGGTCCAGCTGCTGTCCGGGTCCGCCGTCCTGCGGGCTTCGACGGTGGCGGCCAGCCGGGCGAGCGCGCTCATGTCAGCCTCATCGGGATGCCTGCGGCGGCCATGTGGGCCTTGGCCTCGGCAATCGTGTGCATGCCGAAATGAAAGATAGAGGCCGCCAGAACGGCACTCGCATGGCCTTGGGTCACGCCCTCGACCAGATGATCCAGAGTGCCGACCCCCCCCGATGCGATCACCGGAACATTGACCGCATCCGCGATGGCGCGCGTAAGGGGC
>VGDE01000098.1 GCA_016869875.1 Alphaproteobacteria bacterium | reverse complement strand
TGTGGCCTCGATCCCTTCCTTTTCCAGTTCGACCCGGATGTCGGCGGTGATCTGGCCGATGATGTCGCCCGAATCGCGCTGCAGGCTGACAAAGCGGCGGATGATCGAGTTTCGCGCCTCAGGGTTGATGACCTTGAAGGCCAGGTCCTCGAGCTCTTCACGCATCCACTGCATGCCCATCCGGCCCGCCAAAGGGGCATAGATGTCCATCGTCTCGCGCGCCTTCTTGACCTGCTTGTCGGGGCGCATGGACCGGATGGTGCGCATGTTGTGCAGCCGGTCCGCCAGCTTGACCAGGATCACCCGCATGTCGCGCGACATGGCCATGAACAGCTTGCGGAAGTTCTCGGCCTGCTTGGACTGGGCGCTGGACAGTTCCAGATTGGTCAGCTTGGTGACGCCGTCCACCAGTTCGGCAATCTCGGTGCCGAACATGACCGCGACTTCGTCCTTGGTCGACCGCGTGTCCTCGATCGTGTCGTGCAGCAGGGCGGTGACGATCGTGGCATCGTCCAGCCGCATCTCGGTCAGGATGGCGGCAACGGCGATGGGATGAGTGAAGTAGGGCTCGCCCGAGTGGCGGAACTGGCCTTCATGCATCCGCATGCCGTATTCATAGGCATCACGGATCAGGGTGGCATTGCTGCGCGGGTTGTAGTTCCGCACCAGCGCCAAAAGGTCTTCGACGTCAATCATGATGCTGCCGAAGACCTCTGCTTGTCGTGTTCTGCCTTGTCCGGATCAGCCGCGCTGGTTGGCTTCCAGCATCATGCGCAGCATGCGCTCCTCGGACTCGTCGTCGACGGGCTTGGGACGGTCCACCTCGGCGCCCAGAAGCAGCGCCATCGCGTCCTCCTCGGGCTCGTCAACCTCGATCTGGGTCTGGGTGGATTCGATCATCCGCTCGCGCAGGTCATCGACGGGCTGGGTTTCCTCGGCGATCTCGCGCAGGGCGACGACCGGGTTCTTGTCATTGTCGCGGTCGACGGTCGGCGCGCTGCCGGCCGTGATCTCGCGGGCACGATGGGCGGCGAGCATCACCAGATCAAAGCGGTTGGGAACTTTGTCGACGCAGTCTTCAACCGTTACGCGGGCCATGAATCACCTGTGCAGTTGCGAATCGGACATTCGGGGCGAAGTGGGACAGATGGTCGCCAGGACGGCATTTGTCAACCGAAAGCTGCTTTTTCAGCCAGAGTCACTGGCGCCATCGCCTGCAGCGCGTCCGGCCCCAGATCGTCAAGCATCTGGATGACGCTGCGTCCCGTCAGGGGATGGCGCCAGGCCGGCGCGATCTCGGCCAGCGGCGCCAGCACAAAGGCGCGGTCCTGCAGGCGCGGATGCGGCAGGATCAGGCGGTCCGGCGTTTCCTGACGCTGCCGATCGAAAGGAAGGTCCATCCAGCGGCGCAGATGTCCGGGATCGGGCAGGATCAGGTCTCCATGTGCGATCAGGTCAAGGTCCAGAACACGTGCGCTCCACCGGCCACCGCTGCGGTCCCGGCCATGATCGGCCTCGATCTGGTGCAGACGTGCCAGCAATTGGTCGGGATCAAGTGTTGTGCCGATAATCGCGGCAGCATTGGCGTAATCTGGCCCACTGCCGGCCGGAACGGCGGGGGTTCGCCATATCCGGCTGATGGACGCGATTGAAATGCCCGGTTGCTTATGCAGAATGCTGAGGGCCGCGCGCAAGGTCAGGACCGGATCCTGCCGCTGCGTCAAGGGAAGATTGGCCCCCAAAGCAACGATACCAAAAGATAGGTTAAACAAGCTTCCCTCTTTATCTACACGTCCGAAGCGTGGACGGGATTGATCAGGCCCCTCACCCTGGTCCGTGACACGCCAAGAGAGAGCAAGTCCCATTAAAGGCAACACGGATGTTCTACAAAGATGACAGGTTGGCGATCTTCATAGATGGCGCCAATCTTTATGCTGCCGCAAAGGCGCTGGGTTTCGATATCGACTATAAGCTGCTCCGGCAGGAATTCGACCGGCGCGGAAAATTGACGCGCGCTTATTATTATACCGCCCTCCTGGATGGGGAAGAATATTCTCCGATTCGCCCGCTTGTCGACTGGCTGCACTACAACGGCTTTTGCGTCGTGACCAAGCCGGCGCGCGAATACACGGATGCCCTGGGACGGCGCAAGATCAAGGGCAACATGGACATCGAGCTGACCGTCGATGCCATGGAACTGGCGCCGCGCCTGGACCATGCGGTGCTGTTTTCCGGCGATGGGGATTTCCGCCCCCTGATCGAGGCGCTGCAACGTCAGGGCGTGCGCGTGTCGGTCGTTTCGACCATCCGCAGCCAGCCGCCGATGATTGCCGATGACCTTCGCCGCCAGGCCGACAACTTCATCGAGCTGGACGCGCTGCGCGACATCATCGGCCGCCCCCCGCGCGAGCCGCAGCAGGTCGAGACCTGACACCCGCCGCCACACCTCCGGGACCAGCGCCCGCCGCCGGACGATGGGGCGCGCTGGTCCTGATCTGCACGGGTGTGGTGGGCGCGATGGCCTGCTGGTTCTCGACCACGGCCATCGGACCGGATCTGGCGCAGACCTGGGGCTTGTCCCAAGGACAGGGCGCATGGCTGACGAACGGAGTGCAGATCGGCTTCGTGCTGGGCGCGCTGGCGGCCTCGGCCGTGAACCTGCCGGACATCCTGCCGATGACGCGCCTCATCACGGCTGCGGCGTCGCTTGCCGCCCTTGCCAATGCCGTTGTTCTTCTGGAGCCGGGCTTTGCCGGGCTGTTGCTGTCGCGCCTGGCCACCGGTGTCGCGCTGGCGGGCGTTTATCCACCCGCACTCAAGCTGATGGCAACCTGGTTCGTGACCGGGCGAGGACTGGCCATGGGCCTGCTGGTGGGCGCATTGACGCTTGGCTCGGCCATGCCGCATCTGCTGCGGGCGCTCGGTGGGGGGCTGGACTGGCGCTGGGTGGTCGCGGGCGCCAGCTTGGGGTCGCTGGGATCCGCGCTGGTCTTTGGCCTCTGGGTGCGCGAAGGGCCGCACGGCTTTGCCCGCGCCACCTTTGACCCGCGCCAGACGATGACCGTTCTGCGGGACAGGCCGCTGCGCCTGGCCAGCCTGGGCTATTTCGGTCACATGTGGGAGCTTTACGCCATGTGGGCCTGGTTTCTGGCCTTTGCGATGGCCGCGGGACAGGCGGGCGCGCTGCCGCCGGGAGGCGCCTCCGTCCTGACATTTGCCGTCATCGCCTCGGGTGTTCTGGGCTGCGCGCTGGGGGGCTGGCTTTCGGACAGGTTGGGGCGGTGCTGGACGACCGCCGGGATGATGATGGTGTCGGGGGGCTGCGCAGCGCTGATCGGGTTTGCGTGGGGCGGACCCCCTTGGTTGCTGGGCCTGATCGCCTTGATCTGGGGCATCAGCATCATCGGGGACAGTGCGCAGTTTTCTGCCGCAGTCTCCGAACTGTCAGACCCGCGCCTGGTCGGCACGGCACTGACGCTGCAACTGGCCCTGGGCTTTGCGTTGACGGTGCTGGCCATCTGGCTGCTGCCGCATGTCGCCGCTGCGCTGGGCGGGTGGCAATGGGCCTTTCTGGCAGTGGTGCCTGGACCCTTCCTGGGGGCCTGGGCCATGCTGCGTCTGCGCGTCCTGCCGCAGGCGTCCCGGCTGGCCGGCGGCCGGCGCTGACGGTCAGCACAATCCCGGCCGCTTGCGCCACGATTGCAACTGGCTGACGGACAAGCGTCGCGGCATCACCGATTGCGCCCCTTGCCGCGGTCGCTAAGCTTTCACACGAAAAACCCACAACAGGAAAGCCTGCATGGCCCCGCATCTTTCGGCCGCGACATTGACGACCAGGCCCGACTGGCGCAGCCTGATCGACAGGATCGAGGCCTGTCACCGCCTGGACAAGGCGCAGATCCGCGACATCTTTCTGGGGCCTGCCAGCCAGACCCTGCTGAGCCGTGCCGCCTGGATCAAGAATCTGGGGTTCGGCGTCAAGTCGGTGACGGTCTTTCGTGACAACGCGACCCGGAACCTGCCCACGGTTCAAGGCGTTATGGCGCTTTTCGATCCCGATACCGGGGCACCAGTCGCGACGCTGGACAGCGATCTGGTGACGGAACTGAAGACGGCGGCGGACTCGGTTCTGGGCGCCCGGCTTCTGGCCCGCCCGCACAGCGAGACGCTGTTGATCCTGGGCGCGGGAACGGTTGCGAATTCGCTGCTGGAGGCTTATCCGGCGGTCTTTCCCTCGCTGCGCCACGTGATGATCTGGAACCGGACTCGGGAACGAGCCGAGGCGCTGGCGGATCGTCATCGGCACGACGGGATGCGGATCAGCGTGGTCGACGACATAGGCCCGGCAATTGCCGCTGCGGACATCGTGTCCACGGCAACCATGTCCTATGAGCCGGTCATCCGGGGAGATTGGGTCAGACCCGGAACGCATGTCGATCTGATCGGCGCCTTCAAGGCCGACATGCGGGAGGCCGATGACGCGCTGTTGCGCAAGGCGCGGATCTTTGTGGACAGCCGCAGTACCACGATCGGACATATCGGCGAACTGATGATCCCGATCGCGGCCGGCGTCATCTCCGAGGCGGACATCCAGGGCGATTTCTATGATCTGGCAGGGGGCGCGGCTGGGCGGCTGTCCGACGAGGACATCACCGTCTTCAAGAATGGCGGCGGCGCGCATCTGGACCTGATGGTGGCCTGCCTGCTGCATGAGCTGAACATGTGACGAACCCCATGTCGTCCACTCCTTCTCCCCTTCGCCGCGCTTGCAGTGGCGATCTTCTTTCCCTGGAAGCAGCGCGGCCTCCAGGCGAACGCAGGCGATGGCACGCCGTTGCGTCCGGTCCACAGGATGCGCGGGGCGATCGTCAGCCTGCACCGGAGGCCACGATCCACCGGCAGGAAGTGCCATGACTTGCAGCGCAGCCTGCCCGAGCAGGGATTTGCGCAGCCGTTCTTGAGCCATGCCACCCAGCGGCCGAAGATTGATCCACCGGAAATGTCGCGGCCGAAGGCGGTCGGTTCGATGGTAAAGGTCGGGCGCACTTGGCGCCAGAAGCCTGCTACTTCTGGACGTGGCCTCCACGACCGGCGCCATTTCGCGGATATGCCCGTCGTCCGTTTGCCCCTTTTTCCGTTTGCCTCCCGTCCGCCTGCCATGGCCCTTGGGCCAACCGGAGACACGGAAGGGATGACATGCGCCTCTGGGCGAGGGGTGTGGTGCGGACGGCGGGACTTGAACCCGCACTTCCATTCGGAAAACAGATTTTCATACCACTTCGGCTTTCGCCGCCGCCCCGCCGGGACGTTCGTGGTCTGGACTATCCCTTCGCCCTAGCCTTGGCCTTAGGCGCCGCCCGTCTAGTCTCTACACCTTCCCCCTGGCAGGGGCTTGGCTCGGGATTGGCACGGGCGCATGGCCCAGAGCTTTCCCCGAATTTGAGCGGTTCTGCACCGGCGGTTTCCCCTCCGGGCACTCCAAATTGTCAAAGTCTGCTGCGTCTACCGATTTCGCCACGTCCGCGTGACCCCAAGGGCGCATATTGCAGGCCACAAGGCAAGGGGCAAGCCCATCAGATGCAATCCCACGGAACCCCGACTTCTTCCGCTTGTTGAGCCGCGACACCGGCAACAGGAGGAACCATGTCCCGGATCAGCCAAACGCAGGGCGAGGGCGGCGAACTGCACCAGCGCGGCGGCGAGACCCTGACCACCAACCAGGGAATACCCATCTCCGACAACCAGAACAGCCTCAAGGCCGGGCGGCGCGGCCCGACCCTGCTGGAGGATTTCGTTCTTCGCGAGAAAATCTTTCACTTCGACCACGAGCGGATTCCAGAGCGGATCGTCCACGCCCGTGGCTCGGGCGCCCATGGATACTTTGAGTGCACCGATCCCATCCCGGAACTGACGCGGGCGGGAGTGCTGGCCAAGCCGGGGCGGACGCCGGTCTTTGCGCGCTTTTCCACCGTGGCCGGGGGCGCCGGCAGCGTGGACACGCCGCGCGACGTGCGCGGCTTTGCCGTCAAGTTCTATACCGACGAAGGCAACTGGGACCTGGTGGGCAATGACATCCCGGTGTTCTTCATCCAGGACGCCCTGAAGTTTCCCGACCTGGTGCACGCGGTCAAGATGGAGGCCGACCGCGGCTATCCCCAGGCCGCCAGCGCGCATGACACCTTCTGGGACTTCGTGTCGCTGATGCCCGAATCCATGCACATGATCATGTGGGCCATGTCCGACCGCGGCATTCCCCGCAGCCTGCGCATGATCGAGGGCTTTGGCGTCCACACCTTCCGGCTGGTGAATGCCGAAGGAAGATCGACCTTTGTCAAGTTCCACTGGAAGCCGCGGCTTGGCCTGCAAAGCCAGGTCTGGAACGAGGCCGTGAAAACCGCCGGCGCCAACCAGGACTATCACCGCCAAGACCTGTGGGAGGCGATCGAGGCGGGCGACTATCCCGAATGGGACCTGGGCATCCAGACCTTTGATGCCGAATGGGCGGCGCAGCAGCCTTATGACGTGCTGGACGCCACCAAGCTGATCCCCGAAGAGGACATCCCCGTCCGCATCGTCGGCCGCATGGTCCTGGACCGCAATCCCGACAACTTCTTTGCCGAAACCGAGCAGGTGGCCTTCTGCCCGGCCAACATCGTGCCGGGAATCGACTTCACGGACGATCCGCTGCTGCAGGGGCGGCTGTTCAGCTATCTGGACACCCAGAAGTCGCGGCTTGGCACCGTGAACTTTCACCAGCTGCCGATCAATGCGCCGAAATGCCCGATGCACAATTTCCAGCGCGACGGGATGATGCAGATGGCGGTGCCGCGCGGCCGGGCCAACTACGAGCCGAACAGCCTGCACGAGGCCGGCGAGGACCCGGGCCCCCGTGCCAGCGACCAGGGCTTTGCGACCGTCCGCTCCATGACCGACCTGGGCAACGTCCCGGACGAGAAGCTGCGCGTGCGTCCCGAACTGTTTGGCGACCATTACAGCCAGGCGCGCCTGTTCTATCGCAGCCAGACGGAGGTCGAGCAGCGCCACATCGGCGATGCACTGACGTTCGAGCTGTCCAAGGTGGGGCTTGGCCACGTCATCCAGCGTGTTCTGGGCCATCTGCGGGTCATCGACGAGGACCTGGCGGAAATGGTGGCCGAGGGACTGGCCGAGGAACTGCCCGCTGCCGCCACGCCCTTCCGCGAGCCGGTGGAGATGGCGCCGTCGGACGCGCTGTCGATCGCCAAGAGCGCCAAGTACACGCTGAAGGGACGCAAGGTCGGCATCCTGATCGGCGATGGCGGCGACCGAGGCCGTGTCGATGCGCTGCAAGAGGCCATCGAGGCCGAAGGGGGTACCGTCGCGCTGATCGCCAAGGAACGCGGAAAGGCCGAAGCGCAGCTGGCAGGCTCGCCCTCGGTGCTGTTCGATGCCGTGGCCTTGGTGATGTCGGCAGAGGATGCGGCCAAGCTGTCGAAATACAAGCCGGCGATCGATTTCGTTTCGGACGCCTTTGCCCATATGAAGGCCATCGGGGCCGACGAGGCCGCCACTGCGCTGCTGATGGCGGCCGGCGTCCAGAAGGACGAAGGCGTGCCCGGGCTGGATCCTGCAGGCTTTGTCGCGGCGGCGTCACGGCGCTATTATGCGCGCGAGGAAGCCCTCTGGTAAAAAGGTGCGGGGGGCTGTCGGCCCCCGCACCCTCAAAAATATGTCCGCCAGGATAAGGGCAATCAGCCTGCGCGGCAAACCCCTCAACCATAGCTCCGGGTGGGGCGGTCAAAGACCTTGCGGCCCATCAGGCTGCCGACCAGGTCGACCATCAGCTTGGCCGTGCGGCCACGCTCGTCCAGGAAGGGGTTCAGTTCGACCAGGTCCAGCGACGTGACAAGACCGGATTCGTGCAGCAGTTCCATGACCAGATGCGCCTCGCGGAAGGTGGCGCCCCCCGGCACCGTCGTGCCCACGGCGGGTGCAATCGAGGGATCAAGGAAGTCCACGTCCAGACTGACATGAAGAAGGCCGTCGGCGGTGCGCACCTTGTCCAGAAAGGCTCGCAGGGGGGCCACGATGCCCTGTTCGTCCAGCACGCGCATGTCGTTCACGGTGATGTCGGTCGGCTGCATCGCCGCCAGTTCGGCCGGATCGACGCTGCGGATGCCGAACATGCAGATGTTCTCGCCGGGAATGGGCGCGGGAAAGGCCGGAAACGGTTCAAAGCCCTCCAGGCCGCTGGCATAGGCCATGGGCGTGCCGTGCAGGTTTCCTGAGGTGGTGCTGGCCACGGTGTGGAAGTCGCTGTGCGCGTCCAGCCAGATGACGAACTGCGCGCGGTCCTGCGCGGCGGCATGGGCCGCGACACCGGCGACCGTGCCCAGGGCCAGCGAATGATCGCCCCCCATGATGATGGGCATGCCATGCGGCAAGGCCGCCTGCGTGGCCTGCGCCAAGGCACGGGTCCAGGCGATCGTTTCAGGCAGGTGGTGGACGGCAGGATTGGCGCAGGTTTCCTGGCCCAGCGCGGCTGGCGTGACGTCGCCCCGATCTTCGACACTGTGGCCCAAGGCCAGCAGGGTCCCTGCAAGCCCGGCGGTGCGGTAGGCGGCCGGGCCCATCAGGCAGCCGGGGCGGCGCTGGCCTTCGTCGACAGGGGCTCCGATCAGGATGCAATGGGTCATGCTGGCTCCGATGTGGTTGCGTTGCGCCCATTGTGGCCGGTGGGGCGGCAATGTCCACGCCGGGAAAAGGCCGCCCCTCCGAAGGGACGGCCATGCCGCCCGTCAGAAGCGCGTCGTCAACCCGATCTTGAACAAGCGGCCATCCTCGCGATAGTCCACGTCGGCTTTGGGCTGCCTGTCGAACAGGTTGTCGATCCCCAGGTTCAGTCTGGTGCTGTCGGTCATGTCAAAGGCCGCCGCCACATCCACCAGAGAATAGGGGTCACTGTTCTGCCCCGCTGGAACCGAGGCTTGTTCCTCGCCTCCGATGACCAGCCCTTCCTCGACCACATAGCCGGCCTGGCGCCCGACATAGGTGATCTGGCTCGACAGGCTCAGCCGATCGCTGGCCTGCCATGCCAGACCGGTCGTGATGTTCCATTCAGGCGTGGTGGCCATCGGGTAGGTCGTGTCGAACTCGCCATACTTGAACTCGGACTTCAGGATATGTGTCGCCGAGGTGGTCCAGGTCAGGTCGTCCGTCAGGGCGGTGTCGAATCCGGCTTCGATCCCTGCGGTCTTGCCATAGTCGAAGTTGTCGCGCTGGAAGATCGCTGTCCCATCCGCAGTGGTCCTGCCGGTGCGTCGCGCGCTGAGCATGTTGTCCACGTCGTTGTAGAAGGCCGTCACCTCCCAGCTGGTGCGGGCGCCCTGATAGTTCAGGCCGATCTCGAAGTTGTCGGAGGTTTCGGGCTGCAGGCCGGGGTTGCCGACGATGGTGCAGGGCCCTTGGTAGGGCTTGCAGCCATTGCCGCGCGAATTGAGCTGATAGTTGGGGTTCAGGTTGCGCAGGTCGGGCGCGACAAAGGCCTGGGAATAGCCTGCCTTCAGCATCAGCCCCTCGCCAAGCTTGTAGTTGGCGTAAAGGCGCGGGGTGACGTGGGTGCCGAAATCCTCGTGGTGATCAAGGCGAAGTCCGGCTGTCAGGGACAGCGCGTCGGACATCTCCAGCCGGCCTTCGGCATAAAGCGCCGCCGTCACGGCCGATCCCTCGATCAAGGCGCCCGCCGTGGTGTCCGGGTCCGACAGCCTGTCACGCGCGACCAGGCCGCCCAGGGTATAGTCGAGATCGCGCGCGCCAAGGACGGCAAGGTCGGTATAGCGCGATTCCAGCACGGTCGTGTCATAGTCGATCGCCGGGTTCCAGCGCAGTGTTTCGGCATTCCGGGCCTTGTTCGCGGACCGTTCGTGACGCAGATAGCTGGACAACTGGCCCCCGCCCAATTGCCATTCGTTCGTCAGGGCAAGGCTCTGCTTGGTGACCTCGTTCGCATCGGGCCCGCCATCGGCCGCCAGATAGTCATCGGTCGAGGTTTGACCCTCGACACCCCATTCCACGGCATCGTTCGGCGACCAGGTCAGGCGCGCCCCCAGGGTGCGGGTGCGCAGGCCGTTCGAGGTGAACAGCGGCAGTTCCTCGCCGCGCAGGACGGTGGTTCCATAGGGCGCGTCGGGTGTCTCGGTTTCCGCCAGCTTCGCCCAGGCCGAGAGGTTCAGGTTCCGCTCGAGCGGGCCCGACACATAGGCCGAAATCGCGCGGCTGTCGGCAGTGGTGGAAGAATCGGCGATGCCGAAATCCGTCGTCACAGAACCTGTCCACGCATCAGCCGTTTTCTTGGTGATGATGTTGATCACGCCGCCCATCGCATCCGAGCCGTAGAGCGTCGACATAGGACCGCGGACGACCTCGATCCGGTCTATGGCATCCAGGGGAACAGCCTGGAGGTCGCCTTGGTAATGCCGGGGAAAGGCATTGCCCGCGCTGATCCGCTTGCCATCGACCAGGGTCAGGGTCCGGCTGCTGGACAGGCCGCGGAACGAGACCTCGTCATTGCCGTTGTTGCTGCGCGTCAGGTTCAGCCCCGGCACCGTCCGCAGCACGTCCTTGAGATCGCGCGCCCCGCTGGCCTGGATCGTGTCCTGGTCGATCACCGTGATCGAGGCTGGCGCATCCTGAAGGGTCGTCGCGATGGACGAAGCCGAGGTGACAAGAATGATCTCGTCCAGAACAACGGGCGGGGCATTTTCCTGCGCAAGGGCAAGGCTGGGGGCGGTTAACGACAACAGGGCAACGGCAAGGCGGCGTGCGACATGCGGGTCCGACATGGGAAGATACGGCATGGCAAAGGTCCTTCGGCAGATATTGCAAGATCTGCCTGGGAAGGCCGCCAGAGAGAAAAGCTGCTTGCCTAGGTAATTCGGTCCGGATAGCGGCAGCGCCCGAAGGCAACAAGTCCGGCACCAGACCCCTCACCGTCTGTGGCCGATCTGCAACAAATGGATCAGGCGCGGGTGCCCTTGAAGCGTTCCTCCCATTCTGCGCGGTTCTCGTCGCTGATCTTGGCGAACATCACCTCGGGAACGGTAAAGGCATGGCCTGCGGGCAGGGCCGAAAGCGCCTGTGCCACGTCATCGGGCCAGCCTGCCTCGGTTCCGCCCAAGGCCTCCAGCATCGCGCGCGACGCAAAGGGGATGAACGGCGCCGACAGGATCGCGTAAAGCCGCATCAGGTTCAGGCCCATCCGCACCTGCATCGCCGCCTTGTCGGGGTCTGTCTTGAAGACCGTCCAGGGGGCCGCTGCCTGCAGGTATTCATTCCCCAGAACCCAGATGGCCCGCAGTTCGGTCGCCGCCTTGCGGACCTCCATCGCGGCCATGTTGCCTTCGTAGACCCGGACGCGTGCGGTCAGGTTCTCGATCAGCGACAGTTCCTCCGCGCCATAGGCGGGGCCTTCGGGCACCATCTCGCCGAACTTGGACCGGCAGAACTTGGTGATGCGGCTGACGAAGTTGCCCAGCACGTCCGCCAGGTCTTTGTTCACGGATTGCTGGAAGTTTTCCCAGGTGAACTCGCTGTCGCCCGATTCAGG
>VGDE01000097.1 GCA_016869875.1 Alphaproteobacteria bacterium | reverse complement strand
AGGATGTTCAGGCAGCGCCGTGTTCACGCGCAGGCCCTTGTCCTGCCATTCGGGGGCCAGCCGGGGGTCCAGCACGGTGACCGCCCCAGGTTTCAGCCCGCGCGCCAACCACCCCTTCAGCATGGCACCGCCCATCCGGCCGCAGCCGACCAGCACCAGGCCGCGCCTGTTGATGTCGTCGAAATCGCTCATCGCTTCCCCTTTGTCCGGCGGGGGCCGGCGCCCCCTCAGGCCCGTCCGTAGGCCTCGCCCAATGCGATGTCCAGCGCGGCCGCCGGACGGGTGTCGCCCCAGCCCACCAGCTGGAACGAGGGATAGAACCGTTCGCAGGCGGCCAGTCCGTTGCCGATCATCCGGTTCACCTGCTCGGGCGAGGCGATGGCGTCCCCGGCCAGAACAAGGCCATAGCGCCAGACCATCAGTCGCTGCTTGTGCCACAGGGCAAAGCCGCCATCCCAGACCTGATCATTGGCCAGGTTGATCGTTTCATAGATCGCGGGCAGCCGGTCGGCCGGGGGGTCAAAGTCGAAGGTGCAGATCAGGCGCAGCACCTCGTCGCGCGCCGACCAGGCGAGGGTCAGGGAATAGCTGCGCCATTGTCCCTCGACCACCATGGCGATCTGGTCATCGGCCAGACGGTCAAAGTCCCAGTCATGATGCGTTGCCACCGCCTCGACGATGTCGATCGGGTGGATCTCGTCGCTGGCGACGAAGTCGTGGGTCTGCGCCATGATCTGCCTCCTGTCCTTGCGGAACGTTGCCTGGGCGCTAACGGTGGGCGCCGACACTATACCGGGCATGGTCCTTGAAACGTTCCTACTACATATCGTGGTGCTCTTTGACCGATGTGTAAAGCCGGAAATCCCGGCGCCGGTTGCGCGGGTCCGGCCCCTGCCCTACCAGAGCCTTTGGCACAGGCATGCAGGAAACATGGGATGCAGCGGGACCACGGAGGCAATCTGGATGTCGCACGGGCGCGTTTCGGGGGCACCGACTGGATCGACTTGTCCACAGGAATCAACCGCCGCCCCTGGCCTGTTCCGCCCGTTTCGGAGACGGCCTGGCGCAACCTGCCGACGGCAGAGGCCGAATTGCGGCTGATTCGGGCGGCAGCGGCGTGGTATGGATGCGAGGTGGCGCAGCTGCTGCCGGTGGCCGGTGCCTCGGCGGCAATCCAGCTGCTGCCCCGGCTCTGGCCCGCAGGTCGCGCGGCGGTGCTGGCGCCCAGCTACAACGAACACGCGGCCAGCCTGGCTGCGGCAGGCTGGCAGGTGACGCCTGTGGCCGATCCCGCCGAAATGGCCGGGGCGGATCTGGCTGTGGTGGTGAACCCCAACAACCCGGACGGCCGTGAATGGGGGCCCCGGACGCTGGCGACGCTGGCGGAACGGGTCGGACGCCTGATCGTGGATGAAAGCTTTGCCGATCCGCGTCCGGACCTGTCGCTGGCGCCTGCCCTGCCGGACAACGCGGTGCTGCTGCGCAGTTTCGGAAAATTCTGGGGGCTTGCCGGGTTGCGGCTGGGCTTTGTCGTCGCAGCCCCCCAGCTGCTGGCCCGCCTGCGCGAGGCGGCCGGCCCCTGGTGCGTCAACGGCCCCGCACTCGAGATTGCCGCCGCCGCCATGTCGGACCTGTCCTGGGCCGACGATGCCGTGACCTATCATGGCGAGGCCAGCCTGCGACTGGATCACTTGGCGCTGAAGACGGGCTGGAGTCAGGTGGGAGGCACCCACCTGTTCCGCCTTTACGACACGCCCGATGCGGCCGCCGCACAGGCGCATCTTGCCCGGTCGCAGATCTGGTCGCGCCGCTTTCCCTATTCCCGACGCTGGCTGCGGCTGGGAATTCCGGGGAGCCGCGCGGAATGGGACAGGCTGGCCCAAGCGCTGAAGCGGTGACACGCGCGCCAGCCCGGTGCCGACATCCGGCGCCCTTGCACCCGCAGCACAGCTGAACAAGAACCCTGTCATCCGGGGCAGCGTCGCGGCATGATGCCCCGGACCCGCAAAGGAGCGACAGGTGTCCAGATCCCCCTTCCTCAGCCTCGTCCTTCATGTCCTTTTGGCAAGTGTGCCGCTGGTGGCGGCGCCCGCCGCGCTGGCCGATGCGCCGCTGGTGGTGCTGGACCGCACTCAGCTCCCTTTCGACCTGGGTCCGGGACACCCGGCCAATCGCCCTTCGCGGGCCGGAAACTCGCCCAACGCGGCGTGGAACTCGGCCGGAAACACGGCCAACACGGCGGCGGCAGCCGAAAACAGGCCATCGCATCCGGCAAATCAGGGGCGGCTGATCTTTACCAGTGACGGAGAGGTGCGCGGATATTACGCCCCCAATGCGGGCGGGGTGCTGAACCTGTTCGACATCAGCGGCCGACGCATCGCCTATCGCCCGGCCCGCGGCACCAGAAGCCTGTTCACGACATCCGGCGCGTGGTGCGGCACGGTGGATGACCTGCGCGGGGGCGGGTTTGTCCTGGCGGTGACGCCGGAATGCGCGCGGCTGTTCGCGAACTGATCCCACGTTGACGCCATTTCGTTACAAAACCTCCTTAAAGACCGCAGACGACAGATCCGGAGAATGCCATGGCAGAGAACAGTTACCAGGATTGGCTTGAGGCCGAGTTGCAGGAAACCCTGGACGAGGACATGGAGATCGAGCTGGAGGATGCGGTTCTGTCGGGCGAGATCCGCCGCATCTATCGCAGCCATCATCCCGACCAGATGGATCGCAAGCTGTATTTCCATGAGCTGCTGCGCCTGCAGTCCGAACTGATCCGGCTGCAGGACTGGGTCAGCCACCACAAGGAAAAGGTGGTCGTCATCTTCGAAGGTCGCGACAGCGCCGGCAAGGGCGGCGCGATCAAGCGCATCACCCAGCGCCTGAACCCGCGCGTGGCCCGCGTGGTGGCCCTGCCCGCGCCCTCGGACCGGGAAAAGACGCAATGGTATTTCCAGCGCTACGTCCCCCATCTGCCGGCGGGCGGCGAGATCGTGCTGTTCGACCGCAGCTGGTACAACCGCGCCGGCGTCGAGCGCGTCATGGGCTTTGCCAGCGAGGACCAGGTCGAGCAGTTCTTTCAGGACGTCCCCGAGTTCGAGCGGATGCTGGTGCGGTCCGGCATCAGGCTGGTGAAATACTGGTTCTCGATCACCGACGAGGAGCAGCAGATGCGCTTTCTGATGCGCATCCACGACCCGCTGAAACAGTGGAAGCTGTCGCCGATGGACCTGCAATCGCGCGTCCGCTGGGAGGCCTATACCAAGGCCAAGGAGGAGATGTTCGAGCGCACCAACATTCCTGAGGCGCCCTGGTACATCGTCCCCGGCAACGACAAGAAGCGGGCGCGCCTGAACTGCATGAGCCACCTTCTGGACATGATTCCCTATGACGACGTCCCGCATGAGGAGGTTCGCCTGCCCGAGCGCGTGTTCAACCCCGATTATGAACGCGAGGTCTTGCCCCGGGACCTTTACGTGCCGCAAAAGTACTGATGTGCCGGTGGCCGGGCATGGGGGCTGCCTGCCCCCGTCCCTGGCCCCCGTCCCGTTTCAGTGAATGTGCCGGGATGAAAGGTCTGGATGCTGGAGTTCCTTGTGTATGACGTCTTCACCGACCGCGCCTTTGCGGGAAATCCGCTGGCGGTGGTGATGGGGGCGGATGGACTGAGCGGGGCGCAGATGCAGGCGATCGCCCGGCAGTTCAACCTGTCCGAGACGATCTTTGTCATGTCGCCGCGCAATCCGTCCCATGCCGCGCGGGTGCGGATCTTTCTGCCGCTGGCCGAGATCCCCTTTGCGGGCCATCCGACCGTGGGATGCGCGCTGCATCTGGCGAACGGGTCCGATGGTCGGCTGGTGCTGGAAGAGGAGGCCGGCACCGTGCCGGTGGAAATCCGCGACGGTCTGGCCGAATTCGAGGCTCCGGTCCTGCCCGTGTTGCAGCCGGAGGCACCGTCGCCCGAGGCGGTGGCGGCAGCACTGGGTCTGGATGCGGACCAGGTCGGGTTCGGACAGCATTGCCCGCAAGTGGCCGAGGCCGGGACGGGATTCGTCTTTGCACCGTTGCGGGACCTGCAGGCGCTGGCACAGGCCTGCCCTGCCGGAGCGGCCTTCGAGGACCTGACGCGCCAGACGCCGAAGCTTTATGCCTATGCGCCCGACGGCGACGGATTTCGGGCGCGGATGTTCGCTCCGGCCAACGGCATTCCCGAGGATCCGGCAACAGGGTCGGCGGCGGCCGCGCTGGCGGCACCCCTGCTGGCCGCGGGAGCCTTGACCGAAGGAGAAACCCGGCTGCTCCTGCACCAGGGGATCGAGATGGGACGCCCGTCGCGGATCGGCTTGCGCGTCACGACCGCGGCAGGCAGGCTGATCCGCGTCTGCGTGTCGGGCCGGGCGGTTCGCGTGGCCCATGGCCGCATCCGCATCCCGGAGGAATGATGCCGAAAGCCTACTGGATCGCTCATGTGAGCGTCGATGACCCCCATGCCTACGAAGCCTATCGCCGCGCCAATGCCGCCCCGTTCGCCGAGTACGGCGCGCGTTTCCTGGTCCGCGGGGGACCGCAGGAGGTGGTCGAGGGCCAGGCGCGGCCGCGGAGCGCGGTGATCGAGTTTCCGTCCTTGGAGGCCGCCCGTGCCTGCTATCACAGTGCCGGGTATCAGGCCGCCAAGGCGCTGCGCGAACCCGTCTCTGCCGCAGATGTGATCATCGTCGAGGGCTGGTCCGACGCTCCCTGACTTGCCGGCGCGGCGGAAAGGCCCCAAGTTTTCACCATGTTCAAGGATCTTCTGACGCGCCTGATGGGCGACGAGCCGGGGCCACGCCCCCTGACGGGCGATGACGCGGAACTGGCCATCGCCGCCCTGCTGGTTCGGGTGGCGCGGGCCGACGATCATTACGACGAGGCAGAGCGGCAGCGTATCGACCGGGTGCTGGCCTGCCGCCGGGGGCTGTCACCGCATGAGGCGCGCGAGCGGCGGGTCGAGGCGGAGGCGATCGAGGCCGAGGCCGCCGACACCGTGCGCTTTACCCGCCAGATCAAGGACCGCATTGCGCTGGAGGATCGTTCGGGGGTGCTGGCCGCGATGTGGGAGGTGGCCTATGCCGATACCACCCGCGGCCCGGACGAGGAGAGCCTCATCCGCCTTGTCGCCGGGCTGCTGGGCATCACCGACCGCGAGTCCGCGCAGATCCGCCAAGGTGTCCTGGCGCGGATGGGCTTGCAGCCCGACTAGAACCCCAGCCGATCGCGCAGGCCATACCAGGCCATGCCCGCGACCAGCAGGGGTGAGCGTAACCAGGCGCCACCGGGGAACGGCCGCGTCGGCACGGCGGCCATGGCGTCGAACCGCGCGGCCTGCCCTTCCACGGCTTCGGCCATCAGGCGGCCCGCCAGGATGGCCAGCGCGACACCGTGGCCGGAATAGCCGCTGGCGGACAGGCAGTTCTGGGCCGGTCGGGCAAAGCAGGGCATCCGGTTCATCGTGATCGCCAGCGTCCCACCCCAGGCATGTGTCAGCCTGACATTGCGAAGCTGCGGATAGACTGACAGCAGGTGCGGACGCACCACCGCCGCGATGTCGCGCGGAAAGCGGTAGGTTGCTGTTTCTCCGCCTCCAAAGACCAGCCGACGCTGCTCGTCCAGCCGCCAGTAGTTGACAACGAACTTGGTGTCGGCCGCGGCAATCGCCTCTGGCAGGATCTCCGGGAAGGAATTTTCCAGGGGATCGGTCGCGACGATGTAGTTGTTGATGGGCATCACCCGTGCCGCGATGCCCGGGTCCAGCTTGCCTAGGTAGCCATTGCAGCCCAAAATCACGTGGCGGGCGCGCAGGCGGCCCTGCCTGGTGCGGACAAGGCTGGAGGCCGCCGCATGCGCGGCATGGTCGATCCCGATGACCTCGCTCCGCTCATGGAGGGTGGCGCCGGCGCGGGTGGCAAGACGCGCCATCCCCAGCGCCAGTGCCAGGGGCTGAACATGGCCTGCGCCGCGGTCCAGATCGCCGCCCAGATAGGCCGTGCTGCCAAGAGCCGCCGCCATTCCGTCTCGGTCCAGCGGCGTCACGCGGTCATAGCCATAGTGCCGCGCCAGATGATCGGCGATGTGGCGGGCATGCTCGATCTCGGCGGTCGAGCGGCAGGGATGGGCGATGCCATCCCTCACGGGCACGTCTGCCGCAGCCGCAAGCTGGCGGGTCAGGGTCTTGGCCTCCTCGCCCAGGTCCCACAACAAGCGGGCGGTGTCGCGGCCCAGATGCTGCTCCAGCCAATCGACCTCCTGCCGCTGGCCCGAGCCGATCTGCCCGCCGTTGCGGCCCGATGCGCCAAAGCCGATCCGCTGCGCCTCGAGCAGCACCACCGACAAGCCCTGCCGCGCCAGATGCAGCGCCGCCGACAGGCCTGTATAGCCGCCGCCGATCACCGCCACGTCGGCCACCGCCTCGCCCCGCAGTGGCGGAAAATCGGGCTGCGGTCCGCTTTGTGCGGCATAAAGGCTGGGCGGGTATTCCCCCGGCCGGTCGTTCAGATGCAGCAGGTTCATACGTTCAGCAGCAGATGTTCGCGTTCCCACGGGCTGATGACCTGCAGGAACTCCTTGTATTCGTTGCGCTTCACGGACTCGTAGACGGCCGTGAACTCTTCGCCGATCACGCCGCGCATAGCCTCGTTCTCGATCATCAGGTCCAGGGCATCGCCCAGGTTGTAGGGCAGTTCGTCCTGGGACATATAGGCATCGCCCAGGCATTCGGCACGCGGGTTTTCCGCCTCCAGCAGACCCAGATAGCCGCAGGCAAGACTAGCCGCGATGCCTAGGTAAGGGTTGCAGTCCATGCCCGCCAGCCGGTTCTCGATCCGCCGCGCTTCGGGGGACGAGATCGGGACGCGCAGCCCGGTCGTGCGGTTGTCGCGGCCCCATTCCAGGTTGATGGGGGCCGCAAAGTCGGGAACATAGCGGCGATAGCTGTTGACGTAAGGCGCCAGCAGCGCCACCGCCGCGGGCAGGTGCTTTTGCATGCCGGCGATGAAGTGCAGAAACGCCGGCGTTTCGCGCCCGCGCTCGTCTGAAAAGATGTTCTGCCCCGTCATCAGGTCGGTGACCGAGTGGTGCAGGTGCATCGCGCTGCCGGGCTCGCCCTCGATGGGTTTGGCCATGAAGGTCGCGAAGCAGTCGTGGCGCAGCGCGGCTTCGCGGATCAGGCGCTTGAAGTAGAAGATCTCGTCGGCCAGGGCGACCGGGTCGCCGTGGTTCAGGTTGATCTCGACCTGCCCTGCCCCGCCTTCCTGCAGGATGCCGTCGATCTCGAAGCCCTGCGCCTCGGCAAAATCATAGATGTCGTCGATGACCTTGCCGTATTCGTCCACCGCCGACATGGAATAGGCCTGCTTGGCGGCGGCACGCCGCCCGGTGCGTCCCATCGGGGGAATGATCGGCTGGTTCGGATCGATGTTGCGCGCGACCAGAAAGAACTCCATCTCGGGCGCGACGACGGGTTTCCAGCCCTTTTCCTCGTAAAGCTTCACGACGCGCTTCAGCACGTTCCGTGGTGCGATCGGCACCGGATTCCCCTGTTGGTCCAGCGCGTCATGGATGACCTGGATCGTCCAGTCGGCGGTCCAGGGCGCGGCCGTGGCGGTCGAATAATCGGGCGCCATCACCATGTCGGGCTCCGTAAAGGCGCCTGACGGATTGTCCGCCCATTCCCCTGTGATCGTCTGGAGAAAGATCGAGTTCGGCAGGTAGAACCGTTCCTGCCGCGCGAATTTGGACGCGGGCATGGCCTTGCCCCGTGCGACGCCCGCGATGTCGGCCACGATGCACTCGACCTCGTCCAGCCGGCGTCCGGACATGAAGTCGCGCGCGGCCTTGGGCAGCTTGTCAGTCCAGTCGGTCATGCAGCACCCTGCGCATCATGGCGCGCCAGTGCGCGCGGTTGCTTGAAGAAGGCTTCGATCCGCTCGGCCAGCAGGGCGGAACCCTTGTCCTCGCCCATCCGGGCCGCGGCTTGGGCCAGCAGATCGTCGGGCACCACCCCCTTGGCGCGGGTGTCCATCAGGCCCTGGATGAATTCGTCCGAAAATTCGGGATGCGCCTGCACCGTAAAGGCGCGGTCGCCATAGATCAGGGCGGCGTTGTCGCAGAACGCGTTGCGTCCGGCCACCTGCGCCCCCGGCGGAAGGACCACGACCTGATCCTGGTGCCAGGCGTTCAGGCGGACAGGCTCCCCGCCAAAGTCATAGTCCTGCGTGCCGACGGCCCAGCCGCCCGGATGCTTGACAACCGTGCCCCCCAGGGCCTGCGCGATGATCTGGTGGCCAAAGCAGATCCCCACCATGGGCACGCCAGCGTCATGGACGCGGCGGATGAACTCCTCCAGGGGCCGGATAAAGGCGTGGTCCTCGTAGGCGCCGTGCCGCGATCCGGTCAGCAGCCAGCCGTCGGCATCGGTGATGTCGTCAGGAAATTCCATCGCCTCGACGTGCCAGGTGCGGAAGGTGAAGCCGCGCCCGTCCAGCAGGCGCATGAACATGTCAGGATAATCGCCCAAGGTGTCCTTCAACTGGGCAGGCGACTGGCCGCATTGAAGTATGCCGATACGCATGAAAAACCTTGATGTTGCTGACAGGCCGAACCTAGTCGTCCCGATGGGGGCGCCGCAAGGGGTCTGCGCCCTTTGGCGGTCTGGCAGAGCGGCCGGCCCCGCGCTAGGCTTTGAACGACATCAGCGAAAGGACGCCCCATGCCCCATCAGCGCCCCGAGATCGACCCCGAGGGTCTGGACGAATTCTCGGTCGTCTTCACCGACCGGTCGCTGAACCACATGTCGCAGCGGTTCCAGCAGGTGATGCGCGACCTGTCGGCCAGCCTGCGCGAGGTTTACGGCGCGGCCCAGGTGGCGATCGTGCCGGGCGGCGGCACCTATGCCATGGAAGCGGTGGCGCGGCAGTTCGGCCGGGATGCCCATGCGCTGATCGTTCGGAACGGCTGGTTCAGCTATCGCTGGAGCCAGATCTTTGACGCGGGCGGCTTTGCGCGCGAAGTCACGGTGGCAATGGCCCGTCCGCAGGGCAACGAGCCGCAGCCGGCCTTTGCGCCTCCGCCCCTGGACGAGGTGGTGGCCCGCATCCGCGACACGCGACCCGATGCCGTCTTTGCGCCGCATGTGGAAACCTCGGCCGGGCTGATCCTGCCCGACGACTACATCCGGGGCCTTGCCGAGGCCGCGCACGAGGTCGGTGCGCTGATGGTTCTGGACTGCATCGCCTCGGGTGCGGTCTGGGTGGACATGCAGGCAACCGGCGTCGACGTGCTGATCTCGGCCCCGCAAAAGGGTTGGTCGGCCTCGCCTGCGGCGGGGCTGGTGATGCTGTCGGAACGTGCCGCCGAACGGCTGGCCGCGACCGACAGCGACAGCTTTGCGCTGGATCTGAAGAAATGGCGCATGATCATGCAGGCCTACGAGGACGGCGGCCACGCTTATCACGCCACCATGCCCACCGACGCGCTGCTTGGCCTGCGCGACGCGATGGAGGAAACCCGCGCCATGGGCTTCGACGCCGCCTGCGAGGCGCAGTGGCGCCTGGGGCGCGCGGTGCGTGCCGAACTGGCGGCGCGCGGCCTGCGCTCTGTCGCGGCCGAAGGATTCCAGGCACCCGGCGTCGTTGTCAGCTATACCGGCGACCCTGAGATCAAGTCGGGCCGGGCCTTTGCGGCGCAGGGAACGCAGATCGCCGCCGGGGTGCCGCTGGCCGTGAACGAAGGCGATGACTTTTCGACCTTCCGCATCGGGCTGTTTGGCCTGGACAAGCTCAAGGACGTGGACGGGACGCTGGCCCGGCTGACTCCCGTCTTTGACGCCGTCCTGTAAGGGTTTACCTGCGCCGCGCGCCGGGCTAGTCCGGCGCGACATCCCCTGCAGAGACGCGATCATGACCCTTACCATCGACAAGGAAAGCCCCCTTGCCGCTGACCTGGACCTGCTGTTCCAACGCCACACGACCGAGATGCATGCCGACACCCCGCCCGAGTCGATCCACATGCTGCCCAAGGAGGCATTGGCCGACCCGTCCATTTCCTTTTTCGTCCTGCGCGACGGCGGGCGACCCTTGGCGATGGGCGCGCTGAAGGACCTGGGGGACGGACTGGGCGAACTGAAATCCATGCATGTTCTTGCCGAACATCGCGGCCGGGGCCTGTCACGGATGCTGCTGCGCCATCTCATCGGCGTGGCGCGCCTGGCAGGGATGAACCGCCTGGCCCTGGAGACCGGCGTGCAGCCGGGCTTCGGCGCCGCCCGGCGCCTTTACGGAACCGAAGGTTTCAGCGAATGTCCGCCCTTTGGCAGCTATGGTGCCGATCCCAATTCGGTGTTCATGACAATGTCTCTGGCGTGACGCTTGATCGGGCGCTAGAACCGGTTCGCGGTCATCCGTGACCGCCGCGCGGCCCCGTAGCTCAACTGGATAGAGCACGGACCTTCTAAGTCTGGGGTTGAGGGTTCAAGTCCTTCCGGGGTCGCCACATCCGCACAACTGGAAACCCGGCCGTTCAGGACCGTCCTCCGGCCAGGATCTCTCGGCCGCCGATCGATCGGCACAAGGGGGATGGCCGCGGCGCTGTGATGCACCACGACGCGCCTTACCTGCCGGGCGGGAACAGCACCTCGGTGATGCGGGCGTCACCGCATGCCCCGCATCACCTGCGCTGGCAAACCTGCTCGCCATGCCGCCAGATGCCCGACAGCGGGAGAGGGCTGCGGTTAATCAGCCGCGCTACCGGCCGGTCGGCCGGATTTGCAGCATGAAGTCTGGCAGCCATTTGTGCAGCGTCCTGCCGGGAAGGATCTGGGACCTCTCGCTCCATGTCGTACGGAGGCGGCCACCGCCGAACGGGCGCCTGGTGTCGACAGGGGGAATGGCGGGCTGGCCGCGCCGGAAGGCATATCCAAGTCTGAGCGTGCTCTTGACCGGCTCGTCAAACGAGACCCTCAGCAGGTTGTCCCCGATGACCTCGGCCGCGACGATCCTGTTGGGCGACTTGGGCGGAAGCGTAAAGCCGAGATGCTCAATGTCAGGGTCGTTCGCAACCTCCAGCGGCTCGGCTGCGGCAATCTCGATCATCACCGTCTTTTCACCCTCAAGCCACCATCTGTCGCAACGGGGCGTCTGCCACCCCGTGCCGTTCTGGATATGCCCGATCGCGATCCCGGCAAGCTCTCCGATCAGGGCCTTGCCTTCGGCGTCATGATGAATGGCGTCATCCAGCGGATAAGGATAAAGCGGCCCCAGGAACGACAGGTTGTCGAAGTCGCCCGCAAGGAAGCTTTCTGCGGCCAGGCGGCATGGCCAGTCATTGCCGCCATACCGGTGATCCGTTCCGCCTGCCTGTGTAACCAGCCAGTACGGCGAAATGCCGGCCTCTCTCAGCCCATGGTCGATCAGGGCCTTGGCCTCGCCAAAGGATTGAAGATAGTCCGCAGCAGGGGTCGAGCGATCCGCCTCGCCATGAACGAACAGAATAAAGGCGCGGCAAAGATCTTCGCCGTTCTCCTGCGCCGCACGGCAAAAGGACCGGGCACTTTCGATCAGGCTCAGAAGGATCGGCGACACCTCGCCGGAATGGGTCCGATAGATCCCGGTCACGACGTTGGCCGGATGCTCCTTGCCCACAAGCCGCAGGCCACCTTTCGACGATGCG
>VGDE01000096.1 GCA_016869875.1 Alphaproteobacteria bacterium | reverse complement strand
CACGTCGTTCGTCCAGCGTCAGGTTGGTGAAAGGGCGGCTCATCACATGCTCCTGAATAGCTTCAGGAAACTATCGAGTGATGCATTCCAGAATGGAATGTGCCGGATCTACAGCACTACTGACTATAATCAGTATTATGTATCAATTCTGGTAGTCGCTTTGGCTCATCCCACCATTTAACGGCTTGCACCCCAGGATCCTGTTCCCCACAGTTTCAAAGAGCAGCAATCGGAGGATATGCATGGCAGTCTCGCCACCCATCTGCCAGTTCGACGCACCGTGGCACGATTTTGAATTGCCCGCGACGGATGGCACATTGGTCAGGCTTCAGGACATCGCCGGACCGCGCGGGACGTTGATCATGTTCATCTGCAACCATTGTCCCTATGTGCAATCGGTGCTTGATCGGATCCTGCGCGACGCTCATGATCTGATGAGGCATGATATCGGCGTGGTGGCCATCTCGTCCAATGACGTGAACGAATATCCTCAGGATGGTCCTGCAGAGATGGCAAGGCTGGCAAAGGCTGCCGAATTTCGATTCCCTTATCTTTATGACGAAAGTCAGGCGGTAGCCCGCGCTTATGGGGCTGCCTGTACCCCCGACTTCTTTGGCTACAACGCTGTTGGAGGTCTTCAATATCGCGGACGGCTTGATGCCTCTGGCCGGACGCCTGGCCCCTCCGATGCCAAGCGGGAGCTTTATGACGCGATGCTGCAGATCGCCGAAACTGGGCATGGGCCTGAAAAACAAATACCTTCAATGGGTTGTTCAATAAAATGGAAAGCCTCGTGAACATGTCGTCACCCTGCCCCATAGTTTTCGATCTGGACGGAACGCTGATCGACAGCGCGCCCGATATCCATGCCTGCGTCAACATCGTCCTGCGCCAGAACCATGTTCCGCCGCTGTCGCTGCAGCGGGTGCGCAGTTTTATCGGCGGCGGCGTCGAACTGCTGTGGAGCCGTGTGATTGCTGCGACCGGCATCGATCCGGTTCACCGGCCAATGCTGATTGCCGCCTTCATGGCACGCTATCATGACGCAACCGCACTGACCCGTGTCTTTCCCGGCGCGATCGAAGCCATGGGGCGTCTGGCCGATGCCGGTCACCCCTTGGGCCTTTGCACGAACAAGCCGATGGGCCCGACACGGACGATCCTGGAGCACTTCGGACTTTCCGGCATGATCTCTGCAGTGATCGCGGGCGATTCCCTTCCGCAACGCAAACCCGATCCGGCCCCGCTTCGTGCCGTTCTGGACCTTCTGGGCGCCTCGGGTCCGAAGCCTGCTGCCATCTATGTCGGAGACAGCGAATTCGATGCGGATTGCGCCGTGGCAGTGCCCGTGCCGTTCCTGCTGTTCACCGGCGGGTATCGGCTGAAACCGGTGGACCAACTGCCGCACCTGGCCGCCTTTCAGTCATTCGAACAACTGCCAGAACTGGTGATGGAGACGGTGACGGCCTGAACGGCTGCCCGCGAAGCAGCCAAAACCCGCCCGGATCAGTCACGGCCGCGGCCGGGCGCTTGACAATCCATCTTTGAAACCGGCAGGTCCAAGGCTGTATTCCTCGGAAAGGGCCTTACCATGGATCTGCGTCAACTCAGTCCGACCCTGGCGGTGTCGCCTCAGATCCTGCCCGAGGATATTCCGACCCTGGCCGAGGCTGGCTTCAAGGTCCTGGTCAACAATCGCCCTGATGACGAGGTCGGGCCGGACATCGACCACACGGTGATGGAACGTGCCGCAGCAGAAGCGGGCATGAGCTATCACTACCTGCCCTTTCATCCGGGTCACGTCACTCCGCAACTGATTTCTGACTTTGGCGCCGCCACGACAGGACGTGGGCCAGTGATCGCCTATTGCCGTTCAGGCAATCGCTGCACCGTTCTCTGGGCGCTGAATCAGGCAGGCAAGCTGCCCGAGGACGAGATCGTCGCAACCGCGGCCAAGGCCGGTTACGACCTTGGCGCGGTTCGTCCGCTGTTGGCCTCACTGGCCAGCCGCAAGGGCTGACGTCAGGCAGGGACGTCCAATGCGCGCTTGACGTTGGCCGTCCAGCCCAGCAGCGTCCTGTCCCCTGCCCGAATGGCAGGACGCTTCATCACGCTCGGCTTGGCACCCATCATTGCGACAGGATCTGCCGCACGCTCTTCCTCGGACATGCCGCGCCACGTCAGGCTGGCCCTGTTGATGATCTTGTCACCGAAATCGTCCGCAAGGGCCTGCCGCTCGTCCTGGGACAGCGGCTCCTTCTGCACGTCGCGGAACTGGACCTGCCAGCCCTGCTCTTCCAGAGCTGCCTGAGCCTTCTGGCAGGTCGAGCAATGCGACAGACCGAACATCGTCAACGTTCTGGACATGTCCCTTCCTCAGATCAGGGGAACAAACGGAACTCCGCAGGCGGAGAGCGTCATCAGGGTCGTCAAGGCAAGGATCAGGCGCATCGGAGGGAGTCCTTAAGGTTTTATGCCGCCGTTCTATCACCCTGCCCCCCTGCCACCACAAGCTAGAAATCGTCACCGCCGTGCAGACGCCGCCGCACTTGCCGCATTCCCAGCCATACTGCCAGGATGACCACCGGGGTCAGGGCTGCGACGACATAGGTCTTCTCCAGCCCTGCAAAGCCCGCCAGCGGCGCCAGGGCATACCCCAGCAGGCCGACGGCGTAATAGCTGATGGCCACGACCGACAGGCCCTCCACCGTGTGCTGCAGACGCAGTTGCAGATCGGCGCGGCGGTCCATCCGCTCCATGATCTTCTGGTTCTGGGCGCTGCGCTCGACATCCACGCGCGTGCGCAGCAGTTCGGCGGCCCGTGCGGCGCGCTCCAGCATCTTGGCCAGCCGGTTTTCGGCGGACTTTGCTGTGCGCATGGCCGGTTGATACCGGCGGCGCATGAACTCCGTCAGCATCTGTCGGTCTGCAAAGCGCGACTCGCGCAGCGCCGTGATGCGGTCATGCACGATGGCCTCATAGGCCGAGTTGGCGCCAAAGCGAAAGGAATGCTGGACGGCCTGCGCCTCGAGTTCGGTCGACACCGCCAACAGGTCGTGCAGCATCTGCTCGGCCGGGCGCGCATCGTCGTTCATGCTGTCCAGGATCGCCGTCAGCCGTGGCTCCAACTCGTTCAGGCGCTGGCTCAGGACCCGCGCCCGACCCAGCCCAAGCATCGACATGGCCCGATAGGTTTCAAGTTCCACAAGACGGTGCACCAGGCGCCCTACCCGGCCATCCGACGTGCCCGGACGCACGAACACCGCAAAACGCATCCAGCCGTCGGCGTCGATCCGGAAATCTCCTGCCACGACGGCCGCCTCGTCCAGCACCCAGATCGCGGCGACACTGTCGCGGTCGAACCAGCCGCCGATGCGGGACAGCGCCTCCTGGGGATCATCCGGCAGCAGATCGACCTGGACCATGACGGCGGCGACACGCTTTCCCGGTGCCGCCATCTGCCAGGATTCGGAAAAGATGGCCGCGGCGGATGGGTCAAAGGGCCGGATCGGCAGGCCGGGAGTCATCGCCATATAGGAGACAAACTCGGCATGGCTTTCCCATTTCAGGTCGTAACGGCCAAGGCGGCCCTGGTAATGGCTGTCCTCGGGGTCGGGCCGGGGCCCGCCGTGACGTGCCACCAGTTCGGACAGATGTGCTGCATCGCGCGCCCGGTCCCGTGTGGCGGCGTCACGCGGCTCCTTGAAGGCCACGAAGACGGCCGTCATGGGCGCCTCCATGCGCGGCGACGGCCGCGCGTGCAACTCGTTGACCAGCGCATAGCGCAGCGGATGTTCGGTCGCCGGACCCATGCTCACTCTCCCAGGGCATCAGGAGCAGCCCTGCGCTGCTCCTCCTTCGTGTGTCCCGGGGACGTTGCAGACGCCGCGGGGCAGGCAAACGCCCGCCGGAACAGGTCCGGCGGGCGCAGAAACATGTCACAGGACTTCGTTTCCCCTCAGTCGATCATGGGGAGCAGCTTGTTGATGCTGTCTTTTGCGTCGCCATAGAACATCCGGGTGTTGTCCTTGAAGAAGAGGGGGTTTTCGATGCCGGAATAGCCGGTGCCCTGACCGCGCTTGGAGACGAAGACCTGCTTGGCCTTCCAGACCTCCAGCACGGGCATGCCGGCGATGGGGCTGTTGGGGTCGTCCTGGGCGGCGGGGTTCACGATGTCGTTCGAGCCGATGATGATCACCACGTCCGTGGACGGGAAGTCGTCGTTGATCTCGTCCATCTCCAGCACGATGTCGTAGGGCACCTTGGCCTCGGCCAGCAGCACGTTCATGTGGCCCGGCAGGCGGCCGGCGACCGGGTGGATGGCGAAGCGCACCTCCTTGCCCGCCGCGCGCAGCTTGCGCGTCAGCTCGCTGACGGCGCCCTGGGCCTGGGCCACGGCCATGCCGTAGCCCGGCACGATCACGACGCTGTCGGCCTCGTTCAGGGCCGCGGCCACGCCGTCGGCGTCGATGGCGATCTGCTCGCCCTCGATGGCGGCCGCAGGTCCCGTCTCGCCGCCAAAGCCGCCCAGGATCACGCTGACGAAGTTGCGGTTCATCGCCTTGCACATGATGTAGGACAGGATCGCGCCCGAGGAGCCCACCAGCGCGCCCGTCACGATCAGCAGGTCGTTGCCGAGCGTGAAGCCGATCGCCGCCGCCGCCCAGCCCGAATAGCTGTTCAGCATGGACACCACCACCGGCATGTCCGCGCCGCCGATGCCCATGATCAGGTGATAGCCGATGAAGAAGGCCAGCAGCGTGATCACGATCAGCCAGAAGACCGCCGGGCCCGCGCCGGTGAAGTACAGGATGCCCAGCAGGATCGACAGCGCCAGCGCGCCCGCGTTCAGCATGTGCCCGCCCGGCAGCTTTTTCGGCTTGCCGTCCACGCGGCCCGACAGCTTGCCAAAGGCCACGACCGAGCCGGTGAAGGTCACCGCGCCGATGAAGATGCCCAGAAAGACCTCGATCTTCAGCATGGCGATCTCGGCCGGGGTCTTGCTGGCCAGAAGCGCGGCAAAGCCCGTGAAGACCACCGGCACGCCTTCGGAGGCCAGGCGCGTCACGCGCCCCAGCTCGATCTGGGCGTTGAAGCCCACGAACACGGCCGCAAGGCCCACCAGGCTGTGCATGGCCGCGACCAGCTGCGGCATTTCCGTCATCTGCACGCGCTTGGCCACGATCCAGCCGACCGTGCCGCCCAGGGCGATCATGACCAGCGACAGGAACCAGTTGCCCGCGCCCGGCCCGAACAGCGTCGCCAGAACGGCCAGCGCCATGCCGGCAATGCCGTACCAGATCGCGCGCTTGGCGCTTTCCTGCCCCGACAGCCCGCCAAGCGACAGGATGAACAGGACCGAGGCGACCACATAGGCCGCGGTGGTGAATCCGTATTCCATTCCTGCCCCCTTACGACTTCTGGAACATGGCGAGCATGCGCCGGGTGACCATGAAGCCACCAAAGATGTTGACACCCGCCATCAGCACGGCCAGCGCACCCAGCAGCACGACCCACCACGAGCCCGAGCCGATCTGCATCAGCGCCCCCAGGATGATGATCGAGCTGATCGCGTTGGTGATCGCCATCAGCGGCGTGTGCAGCGAATGGGCGACGTTCCAGATCACGCGAAAGCCCACAAAGCAGGCCAGCACGAAGACGATGAAGTGCGACATGAAGCTGGCGGGCGCCACCAGCCCGATCAGCAGCAGCAGCAGGCCGCCCCCGACCAGCAGGCCGACCTGCCGGCGCGTGTCGCCCTTGAAGGCCAGCGCCTCGGCGGCGCGGCGCTCCTCGGGCGTCAACTCCTTCTTCTTTTCCTTGGGCTTTTGCGCCGCGATGGCCGCGACCTTGGGCGGCGGGGGCGGCCAGGTGATGTCGTGGTCATGGACCACGGTGGCGCCCCGGATCACGTCATCCTCCATGTTGTGGTGGATGACCCCGTCCTTTCCGGGCGTCAGGTCGGCCAGGAAGTGGCGGATGTTGTTGCCGTAAAGCTCGGAGGCCTGCGCGCCCATGCGCGAGGGAAAGTCGGTATAGCCGATGATCACGACGCCGTTGTCGCTCACGATGCGCTCGTCGGGGACGGTCAGCTCGCAGTTGCCGCCCTTTTCGGCCGCCAGGTCGACGATGACGCTGCCGGGCTTCATGGCCGCGACCATGTCGGCGGTCCACAGCCTGGGCGCGTCGCGGCCCGGGATCAGCGCCGTCGTGATCACGATGTCCATCTGCGGCGCCAGTTCCCGGAACCTGGCCAGCTGCTTGTCGCGGAACTCCGGCGATGAGGGGGCGGCATAGCCCCCCGTGGCGGCGCCGTCCTGGACCGCCTCGTCGAACTCCAGGTACACGAACTCGGCGCCCATGGATTCGATCTGCTCGGCCACCTCGGGGCGCACGTCAAAGGCATGAACCTGCGCGCCCAGGCTGACGGAGGTGCCGATGGCGGCCAGGCCGGCCACGCCCGCCCCCACCACCAGCACCCGCGCCGGCGGCACCTTGCCCGCGGCGGTGACCTGTCCGGTGAAGAAGCGGCCGAAGTTGTTGGCGGCCTCGATCACCGCGCGATAGCCCGCGATGTTGGCCATGGAGGACAGCGCGTCCATCTTCTGCGCGCGGCTGATGCGCGGAACCATGTCCATCGCGATCGCGGTGATGCCCTGCTCCCGGGCCAGGGCCAGAAGATCGGCATTCTGCGCCGGATGGAAGAACGAGATGAGCGTCTGCCCGTCGCGCATCTGCCCGATCTCGGCCTCCGTCGGCTGGCGCACCTTGGCCACCACATCCACCGCGCCGATCAGTTCGGACGCGCTGGCGCAGACCGTCACCCCGGCCGCGCGATAGGCCTCGTCCGAAAAGCCCGCACGCGCCCCCGCACCGCTTTCCACGAAAACCTCATGGCCAAGCTTGACAAGATGCGTGGCCGAGGCCGGAGTGACCGCAACCCTTGCCTCACCCCCAAACCCCTCTCTCAACGCGCCAATCTTCATGGCTCAAATGCCCCCCGCCTGGTTAACGGCAACCATGCCAAATCATCAGCCTGTTTACAAGTATGGTAGTATGAATATCGTGGTGTGCAGGACTTGGTTCTGGCAGAAAGTGCCGGATTAGGGGAAAGGACAAGTCATGGCCCGCGTGCGATACCAAGAGCTTGAGGATACGATCGCCGACACCTTTCGACGTGCTGGCATGGCCGAGGAGAAGGCCCGGATCTGCGCCCGGTTTCATGCCGAGGCCAGTTGCGACGGCGTGTATTCGCATGGTCTTAACCGGGTTCCCCGTTTCGTGGAATATCTGCACAAGGGCTTGGTGGACCCCAAAGCGGAACCCGTCCGCGTTCGCCAGATCGGGCCTGTGGAGGTTCTGGACGGGCAGCGTGGTCCCGGTGTTCTGAACGCCGCGACGGCCACCGACCGGGCACTGGAGCTTGCGTCCGAACATGGTGTCGGCATTGTGGCCCTGCGCAATACCACCCACTGGATGCGCGGCGGCGCCTTTGGATGGCGTGCCGCCGACCGGGGCAAGATCCTGATCGCCTGGACGAACACCGAATCGTGCATGCCCGCTTGGGGCGCGACCGACACCCGCGTGGGAAACAACCCGCTGGTGATGGCCGTTCCGCGCGCCAAGGGGCATGTTGTTCTGGACATGGCCATGTCCCAGTATTCCTACGGAAAGCTGCAGACCACGCGTTTGAAGGACCAGCAGCTTCCCTATCCCGGCGGCTTTGACGCGCAAGGCGTCCTGACCTCGGATCCGGGCGCCATTGAGGCCAGTCGGCGCATCCTGCCGACGGGATTCTGGAAGGGGTCGGGTCTGACCATCCTGCTGGATATCTTGGCCGCAGTGCTGTCCGAGGGCCTGGCGACGCACCAGATTGACCAGCTTGACCAAGGCAGCTGCACCGGATGTTCCCAGATCTTCATCGCCTTCGATCCCGAGCGGCTTGGTTCGGGTGAACATATGCAGGAAATCGTCGACGGGATGGCGGAGTATGTGAACGGTTCAGACCCTGTCGATCCTGCCGGTCCGGTAACCTATCCCGGACAGAACACTCTCAGGACGCGACAGAATCACCTGGAACACGGGGTCGAGGTCGATGACGGCATCTGGCAGGAGGTTCGCGAGCTTGCGGGGCAGGCCGGCGACGCCTGATACGGTCCTGTCGGTTCGGCATTGACAGGACGTGGCCTTTGCCAGGCAGGTCTGGCCTCTGACAGGCGAGGGTGCGGGTGGAGCGCAACGGTTCTGGTGGCAGGCAGTGTCATCCTGCTGGACTGCCGCCTTCTGACAGTGCGGGCTGGGACGAGGCTGCGATGTTCGGCATGAGTGGGCGGCTGTCTTTTACCGCCCGTCCGGCGCGCCTTTGTGCAGCAGGCGTGGCATTCGGTTCAGGGCGCTGCGTTGGTCCCAAACCGGCAGATCATGACATCATTTAACAAGATCGATGCGATCACGCAGGGCCTGTGACCGACTAGGCTGTTGATCCGGCCTCCTCCCCGGGTCACCGATACTCTGCCGCGCCTGATCTTCGACACCACCAACCCGAAGACAACAAGGTGAGGCACTGATGCAACGCCAGCGAGGTGATTGCCTTATGCTGCAACCTGCAGGTGGTGTCACAAAAGTTTTTCATTTCCTTTACCAGAGTGTTGGACGCGGACCATAGGCCCTCCCCATCCCCTGCGGATCAGAACGATACAAGGAACCTCACATGAAAACAGTGAACCACGCCATTCTGGCCATGCTCGTCACCTCGGCTCTCGTTGCTCCGGCAATGGCCCAGGACGGCGGAGCCAAGAACGTGATCCTGATGATCACCGATGGTACGGGTATCGAGTCCTTTCGCGCCGCCAGCTATTATCGACATGGCGCCCTGGGCCACGAGCCTTATGACGCCTTCGACGTCCAGGTGTTTTCAGCGACCCACCCGCTGAACACGTCGAACGAGCCCACGATGT
Source organism: Alphaproteobacteria bacterium (assembly GCA_016869875.1). Taxonomy (GTDB): domain Bacteria; phylum Pseudomonadota; class Alphaproteobacteria; order Rhodobacterales; family Rhodobacteraceae; genus Paracoccus. The sequence continues at coordinate 3,109 of VGDE01000096.1, read as the reverse complement.
CCGACGAGGGCGCCGTGTCCTTTGACCCGGCCGAGCTGTTCAACGACGCAGCCTCGGGCGAGGGCGGTGGCTTTGAAGGCAAGCTGATGAACTACCCCGGTTATTTCGCCGGCTATGACTATGCCCGCCAAGAGGCGACGGATTCGGCGGCCGCTGCGACCGCGCTGGCGTCGGGTCAGAAGTCCTTCAACAATGCCATCAACTGGTCGAACAACGACGAGCCGCTGAAGCATGTGGGCGAATATGTCGTCGAAAGCGGTCGCGCGCTTGGTGTCGTGTCCTCCGTGATGATTTCGCATGCCACGCCGGCGGGTTTCCTGGCCCATAATGTCAGCCGCAACGATTATGCCGCCATCGGCGCCGAGATCATCGACAGCGAACTTGCAACGGTCGTCATGGGCACCGGCCACCCTCATTATGACGCCAACGGCAACCGGGTCGAGACGCCGACCGAGAACGACTATCGCTATGTAGGCAGCCAGGACCATTTCGAGCGTGTGGCCGCCGGACAGACCAGCTGGCAGATGATCGAGACGCGGGACGACTTTGAAGCCCTGGCCCGCGGCGAGATGCAGATCGAGGGCGAGCGTGTCCTGGGCCTGGCGCAGAACATGCAGACCCTGCAGTTCAATCGCGACGGTGTGGGCGCCGGCAACTTGCTGGAAACCTCTCCTTCGCTGTCGACGATGACACGGGCAGCGCTGAACGTGCTGGGAACCCACGAGGAAGGCTTCTTCCTGATGGTCGAAGGCGGCGCGGTCGATTGGGCGGCTCATGCCAACAACCTGCCGCGCCTGGTCGAGGAGCAGGTCGACTTCAACGAATCCGTCGAGGCCGTTGTCGGATGGGTCGAGGCGAACTCGTCCTGGGACGAGACGATGATCGTCGTGACCACCGACCACGGCAATGGTCTGCTGCAGGGCCCGAACTCGGACGAGATTGCCTATCAGCCGATCACCAATCAGGGTGCGGGCGCCATGCCGCTGGTGCGCTGGCACTCCGACAACCATACGCGCGAGTTGGTGCCGCTCTATGCGCAGGGGGCAGGGGCGGAGTATTTCCGCGAGGTCGCACAGTCGGCCGAGGGGCTGGCCATCTATGGGGTCGATGCCGCATCCCAGGTCTGGGTCGACAACACCGACGTCTTCCGCGCCACCATGGCCGCGATGGGCATCGAAGAGGCCGACATGGCCCAGCAGGCCGCCGCGCAGTAGACAACGCTTGGGCAGGGCCGCAGTGGCGGTCCTGCCTGACAGCTTCTGGAACAGCGATGAAATCTACATTTATATTGGGAGCGTTGCTGGGGCTGGCGCTGTGGATTGGCGCCCACTCCCCTGCTCAGACCCAGACCACTTCTCGCCAGAACATCCCCGGCATGACTGTCGGAGGCGCCATCGGCCGTGTCGAGCACGGCGAGCGCGAGGGCGGTCGGATGGCAGTCACGGTCATCTTCACGGCCGAACGTCGCGATTATCCGGGCGAGATCCTGTACGAGGACCTGGATCCCCGGGATCTGGCGCGGATGATCTATCTCAAGATCGGCGACCGCGACTATCCGGTCTGGTTCGAGGGCGGAGAGCCACAGATCCCGTCGTCGTTGACGCTGATGCCACATGACGGCGTTGCCGAGGTGGCCGAGGTGGGGCGCTGGCACGGAGAGTTTGTAGCACCCACGCCAGAAATGCGCGAGATCGGGTTGTACCTGCCGAACACTGGCCTGATCGGTCCTTTCCCGATCCACGAACGCTGATACGAGAACTGTCCGGTCGCTACGGCATTGTCATCGGCTGTCGTCAGAGGTCCAGAGCGGAGGGCGTTCTGGCTCCGGGGCTGCTTGAACCGCATTGCAGAGCATTCTCTGTGGGATCGTGCGGACCCGGAAGGATAAGCCACGGGGCCCCCTTTTTCTCCTGAGAAGGGGTCGAACTGCCAAGCCGCAGGGATCGGACAGCCAGACTGCGACATCGGTAATTTGCAGAACAAGCGAGCTTCAAATCCGCGACAGCGGCTGTCGTCCTCCGGGCCAATACGTCTGGGTGGTCTTGAGGGTGGCCGTCGCGTTATTCAGACGGGCCACCATCAAACCGGCACATGGCATTTCTGGCTGAGCGTGCAGAAGACGTGGTTGCACAGCCTCGTTGGCGCGCGTCGTCATCCAGTCCCCCCTGCCGACTGTCGTGACCTCTGGAAGGACGGCGACTATGATTCAATCTTGATCATCCGCCTGGAACTGGCCAGAGCGGCGCGAGATGTTTCTCAGAGGGTGCCGTGATGCGGAACGAAATTCCAACGCCGGCTTTGGCCGGCTCATCCTTTGGGCATGGCCTTATGTGGATGGCATTGAGCATGCTCTCGTTCATCGGCATGTCGGTCGGCTCACGTGAGATGGCGGCTACGATGTCGATCCGGCAGGTGCTGTTCTTTCGTGCGCTGGTCGGCTTTGTCGTGATCCTGCTTCTTGCGCGCTCGCTGTTCCCCGAGATCCGGCGGATGCAGAAGGTCCCGTTGCATATCGCGCGCAACGTCGTCCATTTCACGGCGCAGTATTTCTGGACGATCGGCGTGGTCCTGCTGCCATTGGCCTCGGTTTTTGCCTTGGAGTTCACGATGCCGATCTGGGTGACGCTGTTTGCCTGGCTAATCCTGCGCGAACGGATCAGCCGGCCACGACTGCTCGCGACGGCAGGAGGCTTTGTCGGAGTTCTGGTGATCGTGCGTCCGGGGATCGGCATGGTCGATCCTGCGGCCGGTCTGGTCCTTCTGGCCGCGGCCGGATATGGCCTGTCGCTCATCATGGTGAAGAACCTGACGCGCCATTGCTCACCCGGCGCGATCGTCGTGTGGATGATACTGATTCAGCTGCCCCTTGGTTTTGTGGCCTCCCTGACGGATTGGCACCCGGTCCAGGTCAGCGCCGTGCCCTGGATGCTGCTTGCCGGGGTCGGTGCGCTGAGCGCGCATTTCTGTCAGGCGCAGGCGCTGAGGCGACTGGACGCGTCCGTGGTGATCCCCATCGACTTTCTCCGCGTACCCATGGCCGCCGTGGTCGGCTACTATGTGTATGGCGAAGGCATCGACCTATGGGTGCTTTTGGGCGGGGCCATTATTA
>VGDE01000095.1 GCA_016869875.1 Alphaproteobacteria bacterium | reverse complement strand
ACGTTGTCCCCCCGCACCCCCCCTTCCCGCACCTCCGCTTCGGCATGGTCTCGCGCCGGCACTGACCGCCGGAGCGATGGCTTCGTTGGCCTATCCGGATCGGATCGGGTTGCGCCGCAAGGGGGACGACGCCCGCTTTGTCCTGTCGGGCGGCAAGGGGGCTGCGATGACCAATGCCGATGCCCTGGCCGGGCAACGACTGATCGTGGCAGTGGATCTGGACGGCGACCAGCGTGAGGCGCTGATCCGCATGGCCGCGCCGTTGGACGAGGACGACCTGCGCGCCCTGCACGGCAGCCGTATCGAAACGGTGCGGCTGTGCGAATGGTCGCGGCGCGAGGGCCGCGTCATCGCGCGCCAGCAGGAGCGGCTGGGCGCGGTGGTGCTGGCGGATCGTCCCTGGACCGAGGCGCCCGAAGAGGATGTGGCGCGGGCCGCGCTGGAGGGGCTGCGGCTGGATGGGTTGCGCTGGAGCCCGGCCGCCGCCCGGCTGCGCGCGCGGATCGCCCTGCTGCCGGACCTGGGGCCGGTGGATGACGCAGCCCTGCTGGAGACGGGAGACTGGCTGCTGCCCTGGCTGGGCCGGGCCCGCAGCCTTGCCGACCTGCGTGCACTCGACCTGGTCGAACCCTTGAAGGGGCGGATCGGCTGGCAGGGGCAGCAGCGGCTGGATCAGGAGGCGCCCGCGCATTTCGTGACGCCCCTTGGCCGCAAGGTGCCGATCGATTACGGCGCAGACGAGCCGTCCATCGAATTGCGCCTGCAGGAGCTGTTCGGGGTGACCCGGCACCCGGTCGTGGGCGGGCGGGCGCTGCGGATCACGCTGCTGTCGCCGGGAAGCAAGCCGGTGCAGGTGACCATGGACCTGCCGGGGTTCTGGGCCAGTTCTTATACCGATGTCCGCAAGGACATGCGCGGCCGCTATCCCCGCCACCCATGGCCCGAGGACCCGACGGTCGCGGACCCCACCACCCGCGCCAAGCCTCGCGGCACCTGACGCGGGACGGCAGGGCCCTAGTCGATGCTGCGGATCAGCTTGCGGTCGAGGACCCTGAGGACCTGGCCCAGGTCGTGGCCACGCTTTAGCACGCGACCGTCCATGCCGATCACGGCATAAGCGCCCTGCGCACCGCGCAGGCGGGGGCGTTTCTCGATCCGGTAAAGCGGATGTTCGGCGGCGCGGCGAAAGACGCTGAAGATGGCGGCGTCGCGCAGGAAGGACATCCCGTAGTCGCGCCACTCGCCGGCCGCGACAAAGCGGCCATAGGTCGACAGGATCAGCGCCAGTTCCCTGCGGTCGAAGACGACGCGGTCGGGATCAGCCTGGAACGGCGGGCTTGCATTCATCATGACGAAAGGGTGACACCGCTTGGCGCGCAACGCAACGCCAAAGCGGTGCCGCCCCCGCCGTCAGTAGCAGCTGACCTTTTCGATGCGGCCGTTGCGGCCGTATTCGATGTTCAGACGCTCGGGCCGGAAGTCGGCGGTGACCATGTCGTCGGGACCGATGACGCGGGTGTTGAGAGGAAAGTTCATCTGCGCCAGCACGTCGCGCGGCTGGCCGATCAGGCCTTGGTAGCCCGCGGCGCCGCATTCGTCCGATGGCGGGAGGGGCGCGGGCGCGACGGGCACGGGTTCGCAGGCGGCCAGCAGGCCGGCGGCGGCAAGGCAGGTCAGCAGGGCAGTCTGGCGCATGGTTTTTATCCGCAATCGATGTTGGTGATGGTGCCGGCCGCGTCGAGGCGGAAGACGATCCGGTTCGGATCATAATCCTGCGGCTCGATCCCGCGATATTCAACAATCCGGTAGGCCTTGGTGAGGCCGAGGCTGGGGATCACGCTGCGCGGCTGGCCGATGGCCGAGGAATGGCTGCGCGCCTTGCACAGGTCGGGCTTGCGCTCCTCCAGGCCCGAAATGCCGCTGGCGGGGGGCGGGGCGGGCTCTGACAGGATGGGTACGGGCATCATCGCAGGGGCCACGGCGGGATAAGGGGCGGGCGCGTAGGGCGCGGCCGCATAAGGCGCGGCCGGCACGGGTGCGGCTGCATAGGGTGCGGCAGGCACGGGGACGGCCGGGGGCGGAGCCGGCTGCATCGGGACGGCCACGGGTGCCATGGGCGGCATCCGGTTCGGCGAGGACGCGCAGCCTGCTGCCGCAAGCCCGCACAAGGCCAACGCCGCGGCCCGAGAAACCCCTGCAGATCGGATCATCGCCTGTACCCCCGCGGCCGCTTGTCGGGCCGTAACACCTTTTGCGCACAGCATAAGGAGGTGTCGGCAGGTTGAGAACATGGAAGACTCATCACGTTTTCATCATCGCAGGAATGCCACAGGCCAAGCGCGGCCACCGCCGCCTTTGCCCTTCGGGCGCAAGAACCCGGCAGATGCAAGCCCGGCTGGTGTGGCCGCCCCACCGGCGGGGGATGCGCGGGGTGCGCCCGCTGCCTTGAAATCAGGCGGTGGCGCCGCCCCGGCCTTTGGCCTAGCCTGCTGGTGTCGACATCTTGCGCTGATATCAGAAGGAAGAACGCGATGGCCGTGACAAAGACCTCATTCCGGGAGTCGGTAGACCGGATGTTCACCCATGCCGCCAGCCTCATGGAACTGGCACCGGGGCTGGAGGAGAAGATCCGGGTCTGCAACTCGACCTATACGGTGCGGTTCGGGGTGCGGCTGCGCGGGCAGATCCATACCTTTACCGGCTATCGCTCGGTCCATTCCGAACACATGGAGCCGGTGAAGGGTGGCATCCGCTATTCGCTGGACGTCAACCAGGACGAGGTCGAGGCGCTGGCCGCGCTGATGACCTACAAATGCGCGCTGGTGGAGGTGCCGTTCGGCGGGTCCAAGGGCGGCCTTTGCATCGACCCCCGCGCCTGGAACGAGGACGAACTGGAGCGGATCACCCGCCGCTTTACCTATGAACTGTCGCGCCGCAACCTGATCTCTCCCAGCCAGAACGTTCCGGCCCCCGACATGGGCACGGGCGAGCGCGAGATGGCCTGGATGGCCGATGCCTACAAGCGGCTGCATCCCGACGACATCAACGCAAAGGCCTGCGTCACCGGCAAGCCGCGCCACGCGGGCGGCATCGACGGGCGGGTCGAGGCGACGGGCCGCGGCGTGCAATACGCGCTGCGCGAGTTCTTTCGCCATGACGACGTCATGACGCGTTCGGGGATGACCGGCACGCTGGCTGGCAAGCGCGTGGTCGTGCAGGGCCTGGGCAACGTAGGTTATCATGCCGCGCAGTTCCTGTCGGCCGAGGACATGGCGCTGGTCACCTGCGTGATCGAGCGTGACGGCGTGATCCGCAACCCCCAAGGCATCAACATTGACGCGCTGCGCGGCCATATCCGTGCGACGGGTGGCGTCAAGGGCTTTGCCGGCGGCACCTTTGCCGAGGATGGTCTGCGCGCGCTGGAGGACGAGTGCGACATCCTGATCCCGGCCGCGATCGAAAGCGTCATCGACGCCGACAATGCCGATCGGCTGCGCTGCAAGCTGATCATCGAGGCCGCGAATGGTCCTGTGACCGCCGATGCGGACGAGATCCTGCGCGCCAAGGGCATCGTGATCGTTCCCGACATGTATGCCAATGCGGGCGGCGTGACGGTGTCCTATTTCGAATGGGTCAAGAACCTGTCGCAGATCAGCCTGGGCCGGCTGGAGCGCCGCCACGAGGAGGCGCGCGCGCGGATGCTGATCGACGAGCTGGAGCGGATCTCGGCGGATACGGGCACGAACTTCGAATTGGCGCGCGGGTTCAAGGAAGCGTTCCTGACTGGCGCGGACGAGGTGGAGCTGGTTCGGTCGGGGCTGGACGACACGATGCGGGAATCCTTCAAGAAGATGAAGGAAGTCTGGATGAACAATCCCCGCGTCGAGGACATGCGCACGGCCGCCTATGTGGTGGCGATCCGCCGGATCTCGAACGTCTACAATTCGCTGGGACTGTAGGGACGGCAGGGAGCGCCGCCGCCGTTGCGCCTGCGCCTCTTTCCAAGGCATCTTTGCTCGGACGACGGGTCAGGTCCGGGGGGCCGCCGCACGCCGCAATCGGTCGTTGATGGCGGCGCCAAGGCCATGATCCGGGATCGGCGCGACCGAGATCGGGCGGCCAAGGTCGTCCGCGCGCCGCAGCAGGTCAAATAGCCGCGCGGCCGCCTGGGCAAGATCGCCGCTGTCCGACAGGCTGAAGGGACCGGGCCGGCCAAAGGACAGATGCGTTTCGCCCGGTTCGGGCGAGGCGTTCAGGCGCAGCGCCGCCCGGGGGGCGTAGTGGCTGGTCAGCTGGCCCGGCGCGTTCGGGGCCGAGGGATCGGCGTCATGCGCCGCAAGGGGGTGGCCAAGGGCGGCCTCGATGGCCTCGGCCGGGATGCCGCCGGGCCGCAGCAGCGTGGCACGACCCTCCGGCCACCCGATGATCGTGGATTCCAGCCCCACCGCGCAGGAACCGGCGTCAAGGACCGCGGCGATGCGGCCGTCCAGTCCCCCCGAGGAATCAAGGACGTGCCCGGCGCTGGTCGGGCTGATCCGGCCCGAGGCATTGGCCGACGGCGCCGCCAGGGGTCCGCCAAAGGCATGCAGCACGGCCTGGGCTGCGGGATGGGCCGGCACGCGCAGGCCGATCGTGCCCAGGCCCGCCGTCACCAGCGATGCGATGCCCGCATCCGGTCGCAAGGGCAGGACCAGCGTCAGCGGGCCGGGCCAGAAAGATTCAGCCAGGTGCAGCGCCTGATCCGGCATATGCGCCAGCCGCAGGGCGGCCTGGAGATCCGCGACATGCACGATCAGCGGATTGAAGCTGGGCCGGCCCTTGGCCTGGTAGATGCGGGCCACGGCCTCTCCGTTCCGCGCATCGGCGGCCAGGCCATAGACCGTCTCGGTCGGGATGGCGACGGTCTGGCCCCCGGCCAGCAGATCCGCGGCACGGGCCAGTCCTTGGGCATCGGGTGACAGGCGAAGGGTCTGCATTCGTGACGCGGGGTTTCGATTGAGACTGCTTGGGGCGCGGACCAAGATGCCGCGTGACAGTCTGATAGTCGCGCCGGCCGCCAATGCCAAGGCGCCAGGAGGAGAACCCGATGAGCTACAAGGCCCCGGTCGCGCAGATCGATTTCATCCTGACGCATGTCGTGCCCTTTGCTGAACTGGGCCGGACCCGACGTTTCGCCGAGGCGACGGCCGATACGGCCACCGCCGTCCTGACCGAAGCGGGCAAGCTGGCCCAGAACGTGCTGGCGCCCCTGAACATGGCGGGTGACCACCATCCGGCGCGGCTGGAGAACGGGGTGGTGCGATCCTCGCCCGGTTTTGCCGAGGGATTTCGGGCCATCGCCGAAGGGGGCTGGGTCGGGGTCGCGGCCGATCCCCGCTATGGCGGGATGGGCCTGCCGCAGGCGCTGAACATGGCGGTGACCGAGATGATGTCGGGCGCCTGCCTGTCCCTTCAGTTGAACCCGCTGCTGACCCAGGGCCAGATCGAGGCGCTGGAGCACCACGCCGGCGAGGATCTGAAGGCGCTGTATCTGCCCCGGCTGATCAGCGGCGAATGGTCGGGCACGATGAACCTGACGGAGCCCGGCGCGGGCAGCGACGTGGGCGCGCTGACCACCAAGGCGGAACCCGCAGGGGACGGGACCTACCGCATCACCGGGCAAAAGATCTACATCACCTGGGGCGACAGCGACGTGACCGGGAACGTGTGCCATCTGGTGCTGGCGCGCCTGCCGGGCGGGGCCAGGGGGACGCGGGGGATCAGCCTCTTCATGGTGCCCAAGTTCCTGCCGGACGAGCGGGGAAATCCGGGCGTCGCCAACAGCCTCAAGGTCGTGAGCCTGGAGGACAAGCTGGGGATCCACGGCAGCCCGACCTGCGTGATGTCCTATGAGGGCGCCACCGGCTGGCTGGTGGGCGAGGCGCACAAGGGCATGGCCGCGATGTTCACCATGATGAACGTGGCCCGCCTGGGCGTCGGCATGCAGGGTGTGGGCGTGGCCGAGGCGGCGCTGCAAAAGGCGGTGGCCTATGCGCGGGATCGCAACCAGATGGGGCCGATCATCGGCCATCCCGACGTGCGCCGGATGCTGGCCACGGGCCGGGCCGAGGTTTTTGCCGCCCGCGCCATCGGGTTGGCCTGCGCCACGGCCATCGACATGGGCCATGCGACAGGCGATGCCGATCACATGGCCCGCGCGGCCTTTCTGACCCCCATCGCGAAGGCCTATGGCACCGATGTCGGCATCCGCGTGGCCGACATGGGCGTGCAGGTCCACGGCGGCATGGGCTATGTCGAGGAAACGGGTGCGGCGCAGTATCTGCGCGACGTGCGCATCACGTCGATCTACGAGGGGACGAACGGCATCCAGGCGATGGACCTGGTCGGGCGCAAGCTGGCCGACGGCGGAGAGGCGGCGGCACGCCTGCTGGACGAGGTGCTGGACGGGGCCAAGGCGGCGCAGGCGGCCCATCCCGATCTGTCGCACCAGCTGTGGCAGGCGGCCGAAACCCTGCGCGAGGCGACGCACAGCCTGCTGGAGCTTGATATGCCCGTGCGCTTCGCCGGTGCGGCGGCCTATCTGTCCGCCTTTGCGCGCGTGCTGGGCGGGCATTACCACCTGCGCGCCGCAATGGCAGGCGGGACCGCGCATCAGGCCCTGGCCCGGGTGTTCATGGCGCGCATCCTGCCGCGCTATGCGGGGGACCTGGCCGAGGCGCTGGCCGGGCTGGACGACCTGACCGACCTGGGCGATGCCGCGCTGGCCGGCGACTTTGCCGCATGATCCAGACCCCGTTCGAGACACCCCCCGCCGAAGGCGAGGCTGTCGAAGTGGCGCCGGGCGTGCTGTGGCTGCGCCTGCCGCTGCCGATGGCGCTGGATCACGTGAATGTCTATGCGCTGGAGGACGACGACGGCTGGACGGTCGTGGACACGGGCTTTGACAGCCGCCGCGGCCGCGCCATCTGGGAGGCGCTGCAGGCGGGGCCGCTGAAAGGGCTGCCGATCCGGCGCGTGATCGGCACGCATCACCATCCCGACCACATCGGCCTTGCCGGCTGGTTCATGCACCGCGACGGCGCGCAGCTGTGGATCAGCCGGACGGCGTGGCTGATGGCGCGGATGCTGGTCCTGGACGTGCAGGACCGGCCCAGCCCCCAGACCATCGGGTTCTGGCGGCGCGCCGGCATGCCGGCCGACATGCTGGAGCGGCGCGCGGCGGAACGGCCCTTCAACTTTGCCGATGTCGTCCACGCGCTGCCCCTGGGTTTCGTGCGGATGGCCGAGGGGGAGACCGTGACCTTTGGCCGCCGCCGGTGGCGGGTCATGATGGGACATGGCCATGCGCCCTGCCACGCGACCTTCTGGTCGCAGACCGACGGGTTGGTGATCGGGGGCGACCAGCTGCTGCCCTCGATCTCGCCCAACCTGGGGGTTTATGCGACCGAGCCCGAGGCCGATCCGGTGGGGGAATGGCTGGACAGCTGCACCAGGCTGAAGACGCTGGCCCGCGATGACCAGCTGGTGCTGCCGGGCCACAAGCTGCCCTTCACCGGGCTGCCCTTTCGCCTGACGCAGCTGATCGAGAACCACCGCGCCGCCCTGGCCCGGCTGACCACGGCGCTGTCCGCCGCTCCGCGCAGCGCGGTGGACTGCTTTGACATCCTTTACAAGCGCCGCATCGGCGAAGGAGAGTTCGGGCTGGCCCTGGTCGAGGCGGTCGCGCACCTGAACCACCTGCACAGGGCGGGCGTCATCCGCCCGGTCGGTGAAAGCCGGGGTGCGACGCTGTGGGGGGCGTGACAGGTGCCGCGCTTTCGGCTAGTGCAGGGAAAACGCAATCATGAGGGCAGCCATGGCCGATCTTGACAACAAACCCGGTGCCACCCAGGGGACGATGGACCTGACCGAGCACAAGAAGACCTTTGGGGGCTTTATCCGCTTCAGCACATGGGTTGTCGTGCTGTCGTTGATCGTGCTGGTCTTTCTTGCGTTGAGCAACGCCTGATCGCGGCGGCAGCATGAAACGTCGCGTTTTTCTGGCGGCCGGTCTGCCGGTCGCCCTTTCCGCCTGCGGCGCCCAGAGCATCTGGGACACCGACGAGCGTGTCCGCGCGGCCCGCTTTGTCTCGTCCGAGCCGCCGTCCATCACGCTGTTGACGGTGATCGGCATTCCGCGCGGCGAAGGCGGGCATTCGGGCCTGATGCTGAACGGCAGCCAGCGGGTGATCTATGACCCGGCCGGCAGCTGGAAGCACCCCAACATCCCCGAGCGCAACGACGTGCTGTACGGGATCACCGACAACTACAAGAACTTCTACATCGACTACCACGCCCGCTCGACGTATTGGGTGGCCGAGGACAGCGTGCCCGTCAGCCGCGAGGTGGCCGATCTGGCCATTCGCCGCGCCGAGGAGAACGGGCCGGGGGCACTCAGCTTCTGCGCGGTCGAATCGGCCAAGGTGCTGTCGGGCGTGCCGGGGTTCGAGCGGGTGCCGCGGGGCTTTTCGCCGCTGCGCTTGCGAAACTGGTTCCTGACGCTGCCGAACGTCCAGTCCAAGCGTCACATGGACGGCGATCCGGCCAACAACCACGATGTCCTGATGCGCCAAAAGGACGGCCGCATCATCGGCTATCCCAGGACGTAAAGCAGCCCGAACAGCGTGATGCCGCCGGCGAGGATCGCCAGCATCACGTTTTTCGTCAGAACACCCACCGCCACGGTCGCCGTGGCGGCGGCAAGCCGCGCGGGATCGGGCGCACCCCCGGTCGCGGCCGGCCACATGACCAGCGGCGCCACAAGGGCGGGCAGCACGGCCACCGGCGTGTATCGCAGCATCCGCAGCACCCAGCCAGGCAGGTCCCGGTCGCCAAGCGCGCCCAGAAAGGACCAGCGGATCAGGTAGGTGCCGATGCCCAGCACCACGATGACGATCCAGATCTGAAGGTCGCTGGCCTGCATCCCTAGGCCCCCCGGCCTTCGGCGCGTGCCTCGACCACTGCACCGGTGGCCATGCCGAGCGGCGCCGCGATCAGCAGGCCCAGCCCCGACGGCAGCCCGGCAAAGGCCAGCGCCGCCACGATCGCGACAAAGCAGGCGGCCAGATGAGCCGGGGTCCGCAGCATCGGCGCGATCATGGCCAGAAAGGTGATGGGCATGGCAAAGTCCAGCGCGATCTCTTCGGGAATGGCCTGGCCCACGGTTGCCCCGACCCAGGTGAAGACGATCCAGGGCAGGCACAGCACGGTCGCCGTTCCCGCGAAATAGGCCAGCCGCTGCGGGACGCTGAGCGCCTGATGGCGTTCGTAATGCTGGATCGACAAGGCATAGCTCTGGTCGATCAGGGCATAGGCGACCCAGGCCTTTTGCGGGGCCGAAGCATCCCGGAGCCAGGGCAGCAGCGAGGCCGAATACATCGCCATGCGCAGGTTCACGGCCAGCGCCGACAGGATCACGATGATCGTGGGCGCGTGGTCGGACAACAGCTGGACGGCCGTGAACTGCGACGCTCCTGCCAGGACCAGAACCGAGAAACCCAGCACCTGGGCGATGTCCAGCCCGGCCTCGGTCGCGACCACCCCGAACAGCGTGGCAAAGGGAAGGATCACCACCAGGAAGGGCAGCGACTGCACGACCCCGTGGCGAAACGCCCCGGCCGGGCTGCGCGCCAGGGCGCGGGCCGAGGCGCCGTCGGCGTCCATCGGCCGGGGCATCGGGCGAGGTTGGGGCAAGGGTGACATGGCGCTTTCGTCCGGCAGCAGTTCGCGCCACCTTGCTTGCACGGCACGCAACCCGAGGCAAGGCCAGGCCATGCAGATCCTCCACCCGATCCCATCGGCAGCCCTGCCTGCCGCCGCCGCGCTGTGGCGTGCGCATTTCGGTGCCTTCGGCTGGCCGGCGCAGGTCCGGCCGGGGCAGGGTGTGGTGGCGCTGGATGCGGGACACGGCGTTCTGGGCGTGATGGGGCTGCGGGACTCGCAGGGAGGGCTGGCGGCCAGCGACCTAGCCGCGCCGCCGTGGCTGTTCCGTCCGGCGCCCGCGACCGCGGATCTGGTCATCGACGGCCTGGCGGTCCGCCTGCCGCGTCGGGGGATCGGCCGCGCGCTTGTGGTCGAGGCCTTGCGACAGGCCGGGCTGCGCCAGCGCCCCGGCCTGCGCGCCGAGGTGCGCGCCCGCAACCGGGATGCGCTGGCCTTTTACGACAGTCTTGGGTTTGCCGAAGAAGCGCGGGGCCAATTTGGCCTTCCCTGGTGGGGGCAGGTCCGGGTGCTGCGCCTGGCTGCCTCCTAGCCGAAGACCCCCGACACGCGTCCCAGCAGCATAAAGGCGCGGGCCGAGCGGCTGTCGGCCAGCACCGCGATCTGGAGGTCGTCCAGCTGTGGCACCAACCGCGCGATCAGGCCGTCGAAATGGCGCAGGAAGTGGTGCGCGGTGTCGCGAAAGATCTCGTCCTCGTGCAGCATGCCCGACACGATCTCCAGCGCATCGGAATGGCGGATGCCGCCAAGCGCCGCGACAGCGCTGCCGCGTTCGCCCGCTGCAAAGCGGCGCCAGACATCGGGCCGCGCGGGCGTCGGGGGCAGGTCATCCATGTAGAGATCCTGCCCCGCCATCAGCGTGACGACATCCTGTGCCGCACGCAACACGCGCGACGTTCCCGGGTCGCGCAGCGCCTGCCGCAGGGCCTCGATCGCCTCGTGGTCGTCGGGCCCGTCGGGAAAGTTCAGGGCGCGGATCAGGGTGCCCGCATCGACGGAAATGTCGCCGATCGGCTCTGGCTTGGCCAGGGGCGCGCGCGGGTCGGCGGCCGGGCGCGGCTTGGGCGGAACCGCCCGGGGCTCGGGCCGCTGCGTGGACGCCGTCCCGGCGCCGGCGGGAACCTGCCGCTGGGGCACCGGCTCCTGGGGTCGCGCTGTCGCCTCCGCATCCGTGTCGGGCTGTGCGGCACGCCGCAGTTCGCTCATGCGCTGGCGCAGGTCGGTGGCCTCGGCACGCAGCACCGCCAGCGAACGCGCCAGCGAAACACCCATCCAGACCAGCACCACGGGCAGCACCACGCCCATGATCGTCACCAGCCGGGCGACGCCGCCCGTTCCGCCGTCGCCGCCGGGACCCATCAGCCAGAAAAGCGCCACAAGAAACAGCCATAGACCTGTCAGTGCATAGCCGAGGGTGGTGATGCGGTCGCGCTGCGACAGGCTCGAGATGCGTGCGATCAGGGACATGAGGTCACTCGTACCGGATCGCGATGATCTCGTAGCTGCGCTGTCCGCCGGGGGTGGTGACCTCGACGCTGTCGCCCTCGTCCTTGCCGATCAGCGCGCGTGCCAGGGGCGAGCGGATGTTCAGCAGCCCGCGCTCGATGTCGGCCTCTGCCTCGCCCACGATCTGGTAGGTGCGCTCTTCCTCGGTGTCCTCGTCCAGCAGGTCCACGGTGGCGCCGAACTTGACGCTGCCCGACAGCTTGGCCGGATCAAAGACCTCTGCCCGCGACAGGATCGACTCCAGTTCCTTGATGCGCCCCTCGATAAAGCCCTGCTTTTCGCGGGCGGCATGATATTCCGCATTTTCGGACAGATCGCCATGTTCGCGCGCTTCCGCGATGGCGCGGATGATGGCGGGACGTTCCTTCGATTTCAGCTCGCCAAGCTCAAGCTCCAGCGCCTGAAAGCCTTTGCGGGTCATCGGTATCTTTTCCATCGCTGCCCTGTCCTTCGTGGGATGCGGTTGCCGTCCAAGTCCTAAGGCAACGCCCCTGCCATTCGAATGGCAGGGGCGTGCAACCTTGTCGGCCGGCATCGTGACCCCAATTCGGGCAGCATTGCAAGCCTGCTTGGGCAAGGGGATGCTTTTCGACAGGTTGCTTCGCCGCGTCACGATTGCCCCCGCCGGCGCGGCGCGCTAGTGCTGTGCCTGCCAGTTTGCCAGGGAGGGCGCCAGCACATGACGGACGCTTCGGGGACCATTCGCGAATCGATGGAATACGATGTGGTGATCGTGGGGGCGGGTCCTGCGGGCCTGTCGGCGGCGATCCGGCTGAAGCAGGTCGATCCCGAACTGTCCGTCGTTG
>VGDE01000094.1 GCA_016869875.1 Alphaproteobacteria bacterium | reverse complement strand
TGGCGGCGCCTGGAAGGTCGCCTATGCGGACTTCGTGACCGCGATGATGGCGTTTTTCCTTTTGATGTGGCTGCTGAACGCCACTGACCAGCAACAGCGCAACGGGCTGGCGGATTATTTTTCGCCCAGCATGATCCGCACGCCCGGGGCGTCGGGCGAGGCTGCTGAAAAAGGCATCCGGCACGCGATCGAAGAGCCGCTGCCCGACAGCGCCAGCGCCGGAGATTTCGATCAGGTCGCCAAGGCGGTGCAGGACAGCCTGACGGGCACGGGTGCCGAGTCGATGCAGCTGACCAACCTGCTCAAGCACGTCGTCACGCGCATGACCGACGAAGGCCTGGTCATCGAACTGAATGACCTGACATCCGAGCCCCTGTTCGTCGAGGATACGGCCCGGCCCCAGCCCGCGCTGGCCGAACTGGTCGGCATCATCGGGCGGGTCATTGGCCGCGTGCGCAACGATGTGGCGATTGCGGGCCATGTGCGCGCTTATCCCGAAACTCTGGTGTCCTCGCCCGTCTGGTCCCTGTCGGACGAGCGTGCGCACGCAGTCCGCAGCCTGTTGGAGACCTCTGGCTTCGACGGCCGGCGCGTCCAGCGCGTCAGCGGATATGCCGACCGCAAGAATCGCCAAGGCAACCCGATGGACCCCCGCAACAACCGGGTGGAACTGATTTTATTGAGATGAGGTCGAACATTATCCGAATCTTAAGCTCTCTCGCACAGGGTAGTGGACAAGACTGTATCAGAAGGATCTCTGTCCATGTCCATTTCCTCGGCGATGAATGCCGGCGTCGCCGGTCTTGCGGCAAACTCGTCGCGCCTCAGCACCATTTCGGACAATATCGCGAACGCGTCGACCTTTGGCTATAAGCGGGTTGAAACCGAGTTCTCGGCAATGGTGGTCGGACAGGGCGCCGGTCTTTACACCGCAGGCGGGGTTCGCGCCGCCACGCAGCGGAATGTCCAGCAGGAGGGGGCGGTCGTCACGACATCGCATCCGCTGGATCTGGCGTTGACGGGGCGGGGCATGCTGCCCGTGAACACGGTCGAGGATGTCCGGCGTGGCGGGCAGGCGTCCCTGCTGATGACGCGTACCGGCGCCTTCCGGCCCGATGCCGAAGGGCTGCTGCGGACGGATGGCGGGCTGGTGTTGATGGGCTGGCCCACAAGTTCGGATGGGTCGATGCCCCTCGTGGCCCGGGACACGACTGCCGCGCTGCAACCGGTCAAGATTGACACGAACCGGCCGGTCAGCGATCCGACGACGCGGATCTCTCTCGGCGCGAACCTTCCGGCCACTGCAACCCTGCCGACCGGCACCGGCGCGCCGCTGCCGCTGCGTGTCGAATATTTCGGCAACCTTGGCACGTCAGAGTCGCTGGACATCACCTTTACCCCCGACACCACCGTTGCCACCGGCATGTCGAACGCCTGGCGGGTGGAGATCCGCGATTCTGCGTCGAACAACAGGATGATCTCGTCTCTGCGAGTCGTGTTCGACGACAGCCAAGCCACTGGCGGAAGCATTGCCAGCGTCACAACCCTTTCAGGGTTGCCCTATGATCCGACCACTGGACGGGTGCCGCTGGAGGTGGGCGGCGGCGACATGGACCTGTTCATCGGCATGCCCGGCTCTGACACGGGGCTGAAGCAGCTTGCCGCCAGTTTCTCGCCGTCGAATATCAGCAAGAATGGCTCCCCCGTCGGACAACTGGTGTCGGTCGAGGTGGACTCGGAAGGTTACCTGAAGGCTTCGTATGACAGCGGCATGGTCAAGACGCTTTTCAAGATTCCGGTCGTGGATGTCCCGAACCTGAACGGCCTGACTGCAGTCGCGGGCCAGGCCTTCAAGGTTTCCCCGGACTCCGGCGGCTTCTTCCTGTGGGATGCGGGCGATGGTCCGACCGGCACGATCGCCGGTTACTCGCGCGAGGCGTCGACGACAGACATCGCGCAAGAGCTGACGCAGTTGATCACCACGCAGCGCGCCTATTCATCAAACGCAAAGATCATCCAGACCGTGGACGAGATGCTGCAGGAAACCACCAACATCAAGCGCTGATTGCCTGCTTGAGGAGGCCGTAAATGAGCATTGCAAGCGCAATATCCAACGCGATGTCGGGCCTGACCGCAACGGCCCGCGGCACCGAAACGGTTGCCTCGAACCTGGCGAATGCCATGACCCCCGGCTACTCCCGGCGCGACATGATCGTCACCGCCAGCGGAACAGGAGGCGTGCGTGTGGATGGCATCGCGCGAATCGTCAACGCCAGCCTGGTTTCAGAGGCCCGACTTGCGGCCTCTGCCTTGGGAGATGCCTCGACGCGCAGCGCATTCCATACAGGAATGGAGGGGGTGATCGGCCTGCCGGGTGCCACGGGCGCCCTCAGCACCATCCTGACCGATTTTCAGACTGCCCTGGGTTCGGCAGCAACCCGTCCGGACGATGAAATCCGACTTGTGCAGGTCGTGAACAGCGCGTCCGCGTTGGCCAATCGCCTGAATGCCGCATCCGAGGCGGTGCAGGCAGCCCGAAGCACGGCACAGCAGGGAATTGCATCCGACGTTGCCACCCTGAACAGTTCGCTTGAACGGGTGGTCGTCCTGAACGCCCGGATTGCGCTGCTGACAGCGGATGGTCGGGATGCGTCGCCGCTGGTTGATGAACGTCAGCAGGCAATCAACCGCATCTCTGGCATTGTTCCCGTGCAGGAGGTAGTCCGCGATTCTGGCCGGATTGCGCTTTTCACGGCCGAGGGCGCGGTGCTTCTGGACGGAAGCAAGCCGGCGGTTCTGCGATTCGAAGGCGGAGAGCAGGTCACGTCGGACCAGGTCGTGGGCGCTCCGCTTCAACTGCTGTCGTTGAACGGAACCGCGCTTGCACCTGATCAGATGCGCCTCTTTTCCGGAGGCTCGCTGGCTGCGAACTTTCTGATCCGTGACCGGTTGGCGCCGCAGATGCAGGCGGAACTTGACGATCTGGCATTCGAACTGCACCAACGGCTTGCCGATCCCGCCATTGACCCCACTCTGGGCGCCGCTGACCCGGGGCTTTTCACTGATGCAGGCGCACGTGCCAACGCGGCGTCGCGCCTTGGCCTGGCCGGCCGCCTGTCCCTGAACGCTGCCGTCGATCCCGCGGCAGGTGGCGCCCCTTGGCGCATCCGTGCGGGACTGCAGGCGGCTTCGCCGGGACCGGTGGGACGGGGCGAGGTTCTGAATGGCCTGTTGGGTGCGCTGGATGCTGTGCGTCCCGCGCATGCCGGAAGCAGCGTGGAGGGAAGCAGCTCCCTGGCCAGCCGCTTTGGCAACGTCGAGGCGCGCGTCTCATCGCGCCGGGTCGAGGCCCAGGCGGATCTGGCCATCCGCAGCAGTCGGCATGCGACGATCACCTCCAGCCTCATGGCGGACGGGGTGGACACAGACTCCGAGATGCAGCGCCTGTTGCAATACGAACAGTCCTATGCCGCGAACGCGCGCGTGCTGCGCGCTGTCGACGAGATGATCAACCAGATCCTGAGGATGTAAGCCGTGACTCTGAACACCATCGGCGACCAGGCACGCGCCTTTGCAATGCAGTCCGCGTCGAACCGGCTCAAGACCACGATGTCCACCCTGACGCAGGAAATGGCGTCGGGCGAGGTCGCGGACCTGGGCCTGCGCCTGCAGGGCAATACGCGGGCCCTGAACGAGATTGAAAACCGCATCGGGGTCACGCGGCAACTTCAGCGCAATGCCAGCGAGGCTGCGATCCAGTTGCAGGCGATGCAGGACATGTTCGGCGCGGTTCGAACCACTACGGAAGACTTGCGCAACGCGCTGATCAGCGACACTTTTGCCGACAGCAGGGTCCAGATGATGGTGCGCGGCATCGGCATCGGGCAGACCTTCGAGGCCGTGGTCCAGCACCTGAACGGCGCGAACAGCAACCGCTTCCTGTTGTCGGGCCAAGCCAGCACGGTAGCGCCCCTGTCCAGTCCCACGGTGATGCTTGATGCGCTTGAGGCGCTGACGGCCGGGATGACCAGTGCCACGGAGGTCGCAACTGCAATCTCGGACTGGTTCGATGCGCCGGCCGGGGCAGGCGGGTTTCTGGACACGGCCTATCACGGCACGCTTGACGCCAACGTGCAGATCCCGATCAGCGAAGGCATTGCAGTGAACGTCGGAACAACGGCCGCCTCTCCGGCAGTTCGCGACCTGTTGAAGGGCATCGCTAGCATCGCCATTCTCAGTCGCAACGTCTTGGCTGGAAACCCTGAGGAAACAAGGCAGCTGATGTCACAGGCCGGGATGACGCTGATGAACGCCGATATGAGCGTCGTCGGCGAAATGAGCCGCATCGGCCTGTCGCAGCAGATCACCGAACGTGCGCAGAGCGCCAACACGGCTTCGCTTTATACGCTTGAGCGTGGACGGAACGACATCCGGCGCGCCGATCCGTATGAAACAGCTACCGCCCTGGCGGAAGTGCAGGCGCAGCTTGATTCCCACTTCGCGGTTACCGCCCGTTTGTCGAAACTCAGATTGGTGGATTACCTTCGGTGAAACGCTTTTTGACAGTCTTTGCCCTGTGGTTGAGTTGTGCGGCAGCGGCCTTTGCGGTGCCTGTGCGGATCAAGGATCTGGCCGACTTTGACGGTGTCCGCGGCAACGATCTGGTTGGCTATGGCCTTGTGGTCGGACTGGACGGCTCGGGCGACGGCATGCGCAACGCTCCATTCACGGAAGAAATGCTGGCCGGCCTGCTTGAGCGGTTAGGAGTGAACGTGACGGATGACGCGCTGCGCTCGAAAAACGTTGCGGCCGTCATCGTGACCGCGACTTTGCCGCCCTTTGCGCGCTCGGGAAGCCGGATCGACGTAAGTGTCTCTGCCATAGGTGATGCGAAAAGCCTGCTGGGCGGCACGCTGGTCATGACTCCGTTGAAGGCTGCTGATGGAAACATCTATGCGGTGGCGCAGGGATCGATCATCGCGGGGGGCGCCTCGGCCAGCGGCGATGCCGCGCGGGTGGTGGAAGGGGTGCCCACCACCGGGTCCATTCCCGTCGGCGCCCGCGTTGAGCGCGAGGTCGAGTTTGACTTTTCCGGCATCGACAACATCCGGATCGCTCTGCGCAATGCGGACTTTACCACCGCAACACGGGTCGAGGATGCCATCAACCGCGACTTTGATCGCCAGCTGGCCGTAACGTTGGACAGCGGAACGGTGGTCGTCAACTTCCGCAACCTGGGTAACGTGAACCCCGCTCGAGTCGTGGGTCGGATCGAAAACCTGCTGATCGAGCCGGAGGATCGTGCCAAGGTCGTCATTGACCACAAGTCCGGCACTATTGTGGTGGGCGAGCGCGTACGCATCTCGCGCGTCGCGGTCTCCCAGGGAAACCTGACATTGCGTGTCAGCGAAGCGCCGGTCGTCTCGCAGCCCAATCCGTTTACGCAGGGGGAAACGGTGACGGTGCCCCGCACGGCCGTCGAGATGCGCCAGGAACCGGGTATCGGCTTTGCCGAGGTTGCCGGTGAAACAAATCTCAGCGATCTGGTGGAGGGGCTGAACGCGTTGGGGGTCAGGCCGCGGGACATGATCGACATCCTGAAGTCGATCCATTCCGCCGGAGCGTTGCATGCCGATCTTATTGTGGAATAGGCCCTGAAGGCGCTGGCGCCCGAACGGCGCCAGCTGCGACTGAAAGCGCCAGGGCCCAGGTGGCCGGGCGCGTTTGCCGGTAAAAGCCCGCGCGCCGCATCGCCTTCAGCGCCTGCGGGCCCGGACGTGTCAGCATCCCATCAAGGTGATCCAGAAGATGCCGGTGCTTGGCCGGCATCTTCTCCATCAACGGCGACAACGCCGTGTGATTGGCGCGCAGCCACGGCCCGAAGCTGCCCGCCATCAGCTTGCGCAGCCGCACAGCCAAAGCCGGCAGCGTGTCATTGCGTCCCACTTCGCTGTTCGGGTGCTGGCGGTACAGCAATGCCGGTTCCGGGTCGTGAATCAGCGCGGCATCAAAGGCCGCGTTCACCTGGTAGGCCCACCAGTCATGCGACAAGATCCCGGCGTCCCGGGCATGAGGCGCGGCAGCCTGGAGAAGGGCGACCGAGGCGGCATTGAAGACCGAGGTATTGCCCGCCATGCAGGCCTGAACCAGGGCGTTCCGCAGGCCAAGCGGGCGGCGAAAGTGGCGCGATTGGACCAAGGGCCGCAACTGCTGATCGGCGATGATCGTCCGGGCAGCATAATGGGCAGGCCCGCCATGTGGTGTCAAAGCTGCCACGGCACGCTCGAGCTTGTGCGGGAGCCACAGATCGTCCTGATCGCAAAAGGCCGCCAATGTTTCCGGAGGAACATACGGCAGGAGAGACAGAAAATTCTGGGTTGCCCCTGACCGCGGCCCCTCAATGAGGTATACGCGAGACGAACCGTGCTTTTGCGCAAAATCGTGGATGATCTGCCGGGTGTCGTCGCTTGAGCCGTCATCGGACACGACCAACGACCAATCCTTGTGCCGCTGAGCGGCGATGCTGTCCAGTTGCGTGCCCAGATGAGCAGCCCCCTGATAGGTCGCAAGCAGGATCACGACGTGGCATTGGGGCATCAGGACCTCGGGCAGAAACGGAATCATCCGGGATGCACGGCATCGACGCGCCTATCCCGGATGTCGCTGTTCTGGCCTGTCGAACCGGAGAGGGCAAGCGCCCAGCCGGATCTACTGCATGGCGATGTCTTCGATCAGCACCGCCTCGACGGGCAGCTCGGTCACGCCCTTGACCGCAGTCAGCAGCTGCTCGCGAAGCACCGCCAGCTTGCGATCGGCGGTGTAGTTCCCGTCAAAGCCGCCCGTGTTGGCATAGATCATCAGCTGGCGCAGCATGGCGTCACGCAGGGCATGCTCCTTCTTGTAAAGGGCGTCGCGGCTTGCCCCGTTGGTCTGCAGCGTCAGGGTCAGGATCATCATGCTGCGCATGTCACCCTGGCGGACCAGGGGCACGAAGAACTGCGACGGAAAGGTGAAGAAGGCCGTCTCGTTCGGTGCGGCATGATCCGAGGAGCCATGACCGTCGGCTGCCGCGTCGGCATGTCCCTTGTCGGCTTCCTCGCCGTGAGCGGAGCCATGCTCCTTGTCGGCGGCCGGCTCGTGGGCGGGCTCCTCGTGGCTCTTGTCGGAGTGGCCTTCGTCTGAATGGCCCTTGTCTTCCGCATGCCCGGCAGGGGTGGGGTGGCCGTCGGCAGGGGACGCGGGGCTGCGCAGCATGTCGCCGGCAAAGGCGCCTCCGACCAATGCCAGCACGGGCAGAAGGATGGGGATCATCTTGCGGATCACGAGGTCACCTCAATAAGGAAGAAGAATGTCTGCGACCTGCTGGCCCAGACGCGGCTGCTGGACGTCCGTGATCTGGCCGCGCCCGCCATACGAGATCCGCGCGCCCGCGATGCGGTCATAGGCAATCTCGTTGTTCCGGTCGATGTCGCCCGGGCGGACAAAGCCGCTGACGGTCAGCTCGCGCAGTTCGAAATTCACGCGCACCTCTTGCGTGCCCTGAATGTGGAGCGTGCCGTTGGGCAGCGTGTCCACGACAGTGGCGGCCACTCGCAAGGTCAGCTTGTCGCGACGCGAGATATTGCCCGACCCCTTGTAGGTCGAAGAGGCCGATGCATCCGCCAGATCATCGAAGCTGGCGCCTTCGGGCAGCTTGCCGGCCAGGCGCTGCGGGATCCCGACCATCTGCGGGATCGAGACGCTTTCTCCCGAATTCCGGCTGCGCCCCGACGAATTGCTGATCTCGGCGCGGTCGTCGATCTGGATCACGACCGTCAGGATGTCGCCGCGGGTGGCCGCCCTGCGGTCGCTGATCAGCGAAGATTGCGTGCCGGCCCACAAGGACGCCGCAGCCTCGGGGCGACCCGAATCCATGGGCAGGTCAAGCGGCGGGTTTGTCATCGCCATGAACTCCTCGGTGTCGCGGGGCGAGGTCAGTTCCGGCGGCTGGCCGACATTGGCTGCGCGCGAACAGGCCGACAAAGCAAGCGCAAGGCACAGGAAATGGGCGGGTTTCATTGGAAATCCTTGTTGTCAGTTCATGATGGCCAGCGTGCCGTCGGGCATCACCTGGGCCGTGACAGTGCTGCGCGACCCCATGTTCATGACCGGGATCATGTCGCCGGCCGCGCCGTCCGAAAGGGCGCGCCCCTCCGCCTCGATCCGCAAGGCGCCCCGCTGGAAGAACAGGCGCACGATCTTGTTGCGACCCACGACCCGCGGTGGTTGCAGCATGTTGGCATGCAGCGGGCGGCCTTCGTAGATGGTGATGCGGGTCTGCATCCCGATCGCGGCCGACGGGTCGGTCAGCCCCGGGCGGTCCGTATCGACGACGCGCAGATCGCCTGCCGTTATGACACTGCCCGCCGGCAGCGTCCGGGATGCGCCCAGACCGCCTGCCATTGCCGATCCCGGCAGCAGCAGCAGCGCCAGCGCCAGGACCAGCGCCCGCATCAGCGCACCTGCGTCGTCGCGCCGAGCATCTGGTCGGCGGCGGTGATGACCTTGGCGTTCAGTTCGTAGCCGCGTTGCGCCTTGATCAGTTCGGTGATTTCGCGAACCGCATCGACCGAGCTTTCCTCCAGATAGCCCTGTCGCAGGGTACCCAGTCCGTCTTGACCGGGGTTGACAACCTGCGGGCCTCCGGATGCCGCCGTCTCGATGAACAGGTTCGAGCCGATGGCCTCCAGCCCCTTTTCATTGGCAAAGCCCGCAAGTGTGAACTGACCCAGTTGTTCGGGTTCGACGCGATCGTTGAAATAGGCGAAGACCTCGCCGCCTGCGTTGATCGAGATGGCGCGCGCATCTTCGGGGATGGTGATGTTGGGAACCAGGGGATAGCCGTCCGACGTCACGATCAGCCCGTCCGGAGACCGCTTCAGCCCGCCATCGCGGGTATAGCCGGACAGTCCAGAAGGAAGTGTCACCTCCAGATATCCGTCGCCTTCGATGGCCAGGTCCAGATCGCCTCCGGTCTGGGTCAGCGCGCCCTGCTGCAGGTTGATGCTGACGGCGGTCGGGCGGACGCCAAGGCCCAGCTGAACGCCCGCAGGGATCACCGTGCCGTCGGCGGCGGTCACGCTGCCGGGGCGGGTGGCCTGCTGGTAATGCAGGTCGGCGAATTCGGCGCGGCGGGCGTTGTAGCCCGTCGTGGACATGTTCGCGAGGTTGTTCGAGATGACCTCGACGCGGGTTTGCTGGGCGCTCATGCCGGTGGCGGCGATCTGCAGGGCTCTCATGGTGGCTCCTTAGCGGGTCATGGCGGTGATCGCGCCGCGGATGCGCTGATCCTCGCGATCCAGGAAGGTCTGGCCCAGCTCGTAGGCGCGCTGGACCTCGATCATGCGGGTGATCTCGAAGATCGGATCGACGTTCGACTCCTCGAGAAAACCCTGGCGGATGCGGCCGTCCTCGACCGGCACGGGCGCGTCTTCGATGCTGAAGGCGGTGCCGCCGCGATGGGTCAGCTGAACGCCCTCGGGGGCGGCAAAGAGGCCGATGCGGCCAAAGGGCAGCCCGTTGGCCGACAGCGTGCCGTCGGCGCCGATCGAGACGGCGTTCGCCCCGGCCGGCAGGATGACCGGGGCCTGTCCCTCGTCCAGGAGGCGAAGGCCGTCGGCGGTCATCAACTCGCCCTCTGGCGAGGGCATGAAGGCGCCCGCGCGGGTCAGGCGCAACCCGTCGGGGGCCTCGACCAGAAAAAAGCCCTCTCCCTCGATGGCCAGGTCCATGCTGTTGTTGGTCTGCGTCAGCACGCCTTGGTTCAGGTCCAGCATCCGCCCGCGCGCATGAGCCATGGAAAGGGTGTCCCCCCGGCGGTCCAGCGCGGCAAGATGCTCGGCAAAGATCACGCCTTCGCGCCGAAAGCCGGTGGTGTTGGCGTTGGCGATGTTGTTGGCGACGACACGCATCTCGGCCATCAGGCCGGATTGTCGGGTCAGGCTGGCATAGATCGCGTTGTCCATCTCAACTTCCCGCAACCAGGGGAATGATTCCGCCCAGGAAGAAATCGGACAGCGCGGTGGTCATGAAGCTCATCGAGACCCAGAAGACCACCAGCATCAGCCCGACCTTGGGCACAAAGGTCAGGGTCATTTCCTGAACCGATGTCAGGGCCTGAAAGAGGCCGATCACCACGCCCGCGACCAGCGCCACCCCCAGCAGCGGCGCCGAGATCCGCACCGAGATCAGCAGCGCCTGGCGCAGCATGTCGAAAAGAACCGTTTCGCCCATCACACGGGCATCCGCAGGATTTCCTGATAGGCCTCGACCACCTTGTCGCGGATGGCGACCACGGTGTTCATGGCCAGCTCGGCCTCGGCGATGGTCTGGACCAGTTGGTGCGTGCCGACCTGTCCGGTCATCGCCCCGGTCGAAACCTGGTCGACCTGGGCCATCTGGGCGGCAAAGTCCTCGGCGGCCTTTCCCAGCTTTTCCAAGGACGGTCCGCCTTGCGGAGAGGGGGCCACCGCGGCGCGGGCGGCGGAATAGGCACTGGCGGCATTGAGCGCGAACATGGAAAGTCCTTTCAGCGGCGAAGAAGGTCAAGAAGCGACGCGCCCATCTGGCGGGTCTGTTCGAACATGCGAAGATTGGCCTCGTAGCTGCGGCCGGCTTCGCGGGCATCGGCCAGTTCGATCACCAGATCGACATTCGATGCCTCGTAATAGCCCTCGTCATTGGCCATCGGGTGGGAGGGGTCAAAGACGCGGGGCAGCGGACTCTGGTCCAGGCGCATCCGGCCGGCTTCGACCTCGCCGGTGGATCGTCCGAACTGGACGGCCTGCTCGAATGTGACCAGCTTGCGGCGGTAGCCGGGCGTGTCGGCATTCGCCATGTTCTCGGCCGTGTGGCGCAGCCGTTCGCTTTGCGCACGCATGCCGGACGCTGCCAAGCGCAGCGGCGAGATCGGATCGGTCATGTTGGTGTCCTTTTACCGGCGTCCCAGGCTGGACCGCATGAGGTCCAGCGCCGAACGGTAGATGCCAAGCGACAGCTCGTGCTCGCGCTTCACTTCGGCCGCGCGCACCATTTCTTCCTCGAGAGAGACCGAGTTGCCGTTGGGCGATACGGGCCCCTCTGCCTGGATGGCGCGCGGGGCGCCCGGTGACCATTCAGGAAGGGCCAGATGGCGGTGGCTGGTGGTGCGAAGCGGATCGCCCGCTGCCGACCGGCGATAGCTTTCGGCAAAGGGCTGCATATCGGCGGCGCGATAGCCGGGCGTGTCTGCATTGGCGATGTTGCGCGCCACAAGGACGTGGCGCTGAGACACGTGCTGGCCCATCGCCCGGGCCATCCGCATCATTTCGATGTTCTCAAACATGAGGCTTCTCCTCATTCACGATAAACCCGGTCTTAACCCCAAAGAGTTTAGAAACCGTTTCACGGAACGCGAAAATCGGCGGCAAAGGCGGGATGCGGAATGGACAGGCTTGAATCGATCGCCCAAAGGATCGCGCAACTTCGCATCGCGGCGCATTTCGGGCGGGTCCAGTCGATCCGCGCCGGGCTGATCAGCGTCGAAGGGTTGAACGGCCGCGCCTCGGTGGGCGACCGGGTGCGAATCTCCCGCCAGACCGGCGCCCTGACCGGGGAGATCGTGGGGCTTGGCCCGCGTAACGCGCAGGTCCTGCC
This sequence comes from Alphaproteobacteria bacterium, assembly GCA_016869875.1. GTDB lineage: Bacteria > Pseudomonadota > Alphaproteobacteria > Rhodobacterales > Rhodobacteraceae > Paracoccus. Next base: position 596 of record VGDE01000094.1, on the reverse strand, counting down.
GGAAGGTGGAATGGAGGGGCTGTCCGTCGGGGACGAGGCGGAACTGCTCTTCGCCCCCCGTATCGCGCCCTGCGACGCCTGGATTGGCCGCATCATCGACCCGCTTGGCCAGCCTTTGGACGGGCGCGTCCTGCCGCGTGGTCTGACCGAGCGCGACTTTCGCAGTGAAGCGCCCCCGGCCGTCTCGCGCAAGCGGCTTGGTGGCCGGCTGGCCACGGGTCTGGCCGTCTTTGACACGCTGCTGCCCCTGGTATCGGGCCAGCGGATCGGTCTCTTTGCGGGATCGGGCGTGGGCAAGTCCACGCTGCTGTCGCAGATGGCGCGCAGTGTGCAGGCCGATGTGGTCGTCATCGCCATGATCGGGGAACGCGGGCGCGAACTGCGCGAATTCGTCGAAAAGACCCTGGGCCCCGAGGGAATGAAGCGGGCGGTGATCGTGGCCGCGACCTCTGATCGTTCGCCCTTGATCCGCCGGCGCTGTGCGTGGGCGGCGATGACCGTGGCCGAGCATTTTCGCGACCAAGGGCGCCATGTGCTGTTCCTGGCGGATTCTATCACCCGCTTTGCCGAGGCGCACCGCGAGATTGCCCTGGCCG
>VGDE01000093.1 GCA_016869875.1 Alphaproteobacteria bacterium | reverse complement strand
TGGGCCTCGGCCTCTCGTGTTTCGGCAATGGTCGGGGCGCCGCCCGTGTTGGTGACGGTAACGGCCCATCGCTGGCCACCCGTCCAGCCGCGCAGCCGTTCGGCCAGACGCTGTGCCAGATCGGCGGGGGCATTGTTGCGCGGCTCGAACTCGATCCGTCCGGGGCTGTAACGCACCAGCGCCACGTGCCGTTCGACCATGACCAGCAGCGTCATGTCCCGCATCCGCGCGATCAGATCGACCACCGAGGCAAAGTCGGGATAGTCTTCCAACACAACCGGCGACACCGCAAGGGCCGTTGCCGCGCCCGAGGGCTGCACCTGCGGGGCGGCACGGGGGCGGCGCATCGCCTGCGGGGCCTGGGCGGGGGCTCCCGCCCCCAAGGCGGGCCCCCGGGTAAATTCGCCGGCCGCCTGTGCCTGCTGAACCCGCCGGATCAGCGCCTCGGGGTCGGGCAGGTCCGCCACATGGGTCAGGCGGATGAGGGCCATCTCGGTGGCCATCATGGCGTTGGGCGCGGCCGAAACCTCTTCAAGCGCCTTCAGCAGGAGCTGCCACATGCGCGACAGGACCCGCATGGGCAGGCGGTCCGACAGATCCTTGCCCCGCGTCCGTTCGTCGGGCGAGATGGTGGGATCGTCCAGCGCATCGGGCGTGATCTTGACCACCGAGATCCAGTGCGTGACCTCGGCCAGGTCGCGCAGGACCGCCACGGGATCGGCGCCATCGGCATATTGCGATTGCAGCTCGGTCAGGGCGGCGGCCGCATCGCCGCGCAGGATCATCTCGAACAGGTCCAGCACGCGGCCGCGATCCGCCAGGCCCAGCATGGCGCGGACCTGGTCGGCCGTGGTTTCGCCCGCGCCATGGCTGATCGCCTGGTCCAGCAGGCTGGTCGCGTCACGGGCCGAGCCTTCGGCCGCGCGCGTGATAAGCGCCAGCGCATCCTCGGTGATCTGCGCGCCCTCGGCCCCCGCGATGCGCTTGAGCAGGGCGATCATCACCTCCGGCTCGATCCGGCGCAGGTCAAAGCGCTGGCAGCGTGACAGGACCGTGACGGGAACCTTGCGGATCTCGGTCGTGGCAAAGATGAACTTCACATGCGGCGGAGGCTCTTCCAGCGTCTTCAGCAGCGCGTTGAACGCGCTGGTGGACAGCATGTGAACCTCGTCGATGATATAGATCTTGTAGCGCGCGCTGGCCGCCCGGTAATGCACCGACTCGATGATCTCGCGGATGTCGCCCACGCCGGTGCGCGAGGCGGCATCCATCTCCATGACGTCGACATGGCGGCCTTCGCTGATGGCCACGCAATGCTCGCAGACGCCGCAGGGTTCGGTCGTGGGACCACCCGTGCCGTCCGGGCCGATGCAGTTCATGCCCTTGGCAATGATGCGCGCGGTGGTGGTCTTTCCGGTGCCGCGGATGCCGGTCATGATAAAGGCCTGCGCGATGCGGTCCGCGGCAAAGGCGTTCTTCAGGGTGCGCACCATCGCATCCTGTCCCACCAGGTCGGCAAAGGTCTCGGGCCGGTATTTCCGGGCAAGGACCTGATAGGCGGGTGGCTGCGAAGTCGGCGTTTCAGTCATCTGTCCCTCGGGCGTCGCGCCACCTTAACGGGACCGGAGCAGCGCCACAACCGCATCGGCGTGACCCGCGCCATGCCGCGCGCCAACATGCAGGCGCATGCGCGACACGAAGACTGATGGAAGGGAAAGGTGAGAGGCTGGACAACGACCCAAGCGGGATTCGTTACGGCTGCTTCCTTCCGGACCTGACCGAGTTGGCGAGGCGCCTGCCCGCGCCAACCTCTCGTGGCGATAGATAGGCGGGTTGCCCGGCAGATGCAACCCCGCTGTGAAATCGTTCTACAGAAACAGCCGCATCAGCGCGAACCCGTCGGCGGATTGTCCGGCGGGCTGCAACCGGCCCGGACGGGGCAGGGGGCGGTTCTGCGCCGCAGGAGAGGTTTCAAACAGCGCGGTCGTGCCGGGCTGAGGCATGAAGTCCCAGTTGGCGCGTTCCGGCAGGCAGATGCGGCGCTGCCTGCGGATATAGCGGCGCAGGACGTCCTGGGTCATCGCGTCCCGGTCCAGCACGATCTCGTTCGCGCGGACCAGCGGGCTGAAGAGACCGCAGCTGGCCAGCCGGTAGGAGTTGGTGGCAAGGATGAACGGGTCGTCATCCTTCACCAGCCGCGATTGCCAGGACAGCGCGCAGATCCGTCGCGCCGCCGGATCGGCAAGGCGGCCGTCGGGGTGGAACCGCGCCGGCTGCGACAGGTCGATGCGCCAGGTCACGCCGTCGATCACGTCGAAATTATAGGCCGGAAAGTCGCGGTTCAGCAGCAGCGTGTCGGCTGCTCCGTGCGGCACGCGGTTGAACATGCTGGCAGAGCGTTCCAGCCAGTCGCGCAGCTGCGCCCCTGTCAGGCGGATGGCGGTGATTCGGTTGGGAAAGGCATAGATGTCGGCCAGGTGCCGCAGGTTCAGGCGCCCGGCAGGAACGTCGGTATAGTAATGTGCCCCGCCGCGTCCGCCGGCCCGGTACGGAGCGGCCGCCGACAGGATCGGTATGCCTTCGAAGGGGGTTCCGGCCAGCCGGCGGCGTACATGCCAGCGCTGCGCCAGGTTCACGAGGCGCAGCCCGTCATCATGGCCGATCACAGCGAAGTGGCTGCTGAGGACAGAGGCCGAGCGCCCGATGCGCGTGCTCAGTTGGCGCAGCGTGATGCGGTGCGCCGCCGTCACGGGCCGGACCACCAGGTCCGAGGCCCGCGTGCTGGGCGGCACCGGTTCGCACCGGACCTGAAAGCTCGTGACCTTGGGACGTCCCTGCACGTCCAGGCTCAGGTTCAGGTCGATAATGCCAAGGTGTGATCCCGCAAATCCCGGCATGACGGCAGGCTTTCCCCACAACGTCCCGTTCGCGGGATCGACGCCGGGGCGGTCGTCCCAGTGCGGACCGGGAAAGACCTCGTGGGTGTGGCCTGCGATCACGACATCGATGCCCGGCAGGGTCGCCAGCGCCGTGGCGGCATGTTCCATCCGCGGCTGCGGTTCGGCAGGCCCGATGCCGCTGTGGGCCAGGGCCACGATCACATCCGCACCGGCCGACTTCAGGCGAGGGATCACGTCGCGGGCGGCCTCGACAATGTCGCGACTGTGAAGGTGCGGACGAAGGTCCTGATCCCATTCGTCGGTCTGCGGCGGCAGGAACCCCGTCACGCCGATCCGCACCATGTGGGGCCGGCCCTGGTCATCCATCACGCGACGCTCGATCAGCGCATAGGCGCGAAAGCCGGGACCCCGGCTGACCCGGACATTGGCCGCCAGCACCGGAAACCGCGCCGCGCCGAGGGTGCGGCGCAGGAAGGGCAGCCCAAAGTTGAAGTCGTGATTGCCAAGCGCCACCGCGTCATAGCCAAGCGCGTTCATCGCGGCGATGGCCGGGTGGATCGTCTCGAGCGGTCCGCGCAGCCGGGCGACGACCTCTCCCATCGGGGCGCCCTGCAAAAAGTCTCCGTTGTCCAGCAGCAGGCAGGCCTTGACCTCGGCCCGGCGCTTCTGGATCAGCGAGGCGGTCCGCGCCAAGCCCACCCGCTCGCACGGGCGGTTGGCCAGGTAGTCATAGGGCAACAGGTGCATGTGCAGGTCGCTGGTGGCAAGGATGCGCAAGCGCATGCCGCTTGCCGTCGCAGGCGCGGAGGAGTTTGCGTCAGGCATCGTCCTGTCCAGCGTCGCGAGGTGAGGGCATGTGCGTGTATTGCCGTCGATGCATGGTGAGTTGCTTACGGTTAACGTATCTTTGGCAGCTTTCACAACCAAAGATTGCATCACGCAGATTATCATTGGTTAATTGTATGGTCCGAACGCGGCTGTTGCAGGGGCAGGAAAAGGGAATGGCGGGGCTGCGTGGGACAACCTGAAGTGGGCGAATGTGGAAAATATTGGCGACATGGTTGAACCCGTGGGCCGATCTGGACTATCAGCCCTTGAGCGGGTCTGGTGCCACCGGTGGTTCCGGCATGGCCATTGGGTTGTTTCAGATGAAGTTTTCCACGCGCATCGATACGGATCTTCCCGCTGACCGGTTGTTCGACGAGATCGCGAACTTCAACACGCTTGAGCGGATGATGATCGGTCGCGGTGCCAGCGTCACCCGCATCGACCCGTCACAAGAGCCCGGATGCGGCATTGGCTGGAACATCGGCTTTGACTGGCGGGGCAAGCCGCGCCGGTTGCGGCTGGACGTCACCCGCTATGACCGGCCCGAACAGCTGACCTTGGCCGGCCGGTCGGATGCCCTGGATCTGTCGGTGGTGGCCACCGTGGTGGCGCTGAGCCGCGTGCGGTCGCGCCTGATCCTTGAAACCGAGATCAGGCCGCGCAACATGAAGGCGCGGCTGATGCTGCAGACCGCCAAGCTGGGCAAGTCGCAGCTGGACCGCCGCTATGAACGCCGGATCGTGGAATTCGTGGACCAGATGCGCCACGGCTGACAGTCTGCCCCGAACGGCAGGTGTGATTTGCAGGCGGTCTCCGCGGCAAGAGGATGTCAGTCCGCCAGCACCGGACGCTGCGATTCGCGCAGCGGGTCGGCCGGATAGACGCCCAGGATGTCGAGGCTGGAGGTGAAATAGCTCAATTCGTCCAGTGCGCGCCGCACATTCGCGTCCTCCGGGTGACCCTCGATGTCGGCATAGAACTGGGTCGCGGTAAAGACGCCGTCGACCATGTAGCTTTCCAGCTTGGTCATGTTCACGCCGTTGGTCGCGAACCCGCCCATCGCCTTGTAGAGCGCGGCCGGGATGTTGCGGACGCGAAAGACGAAGCTGGTCAGCATCCGCGGCGCGCGGCGGCTGAAATCCGGGGTGCGGGACATGATCAGGAATCGCGTCGTGTTGTTCTGGCGGTCCTCGATCTCGTCGGCCAGCCGCTCCAGGCCGTAGATCTCGCCCGCCAGGGGTGCGGCCAGAGCGGCCAGCGACGGATTGCCGCGCGCCGCCACTTCCTTTGCCGATCCTGCGGTGTCGGCGCCGGTCATGGCGCGAATGTCGTGACGGCGCAGAAAGCCGCGGCACTGGCCCAGAAGAACCGTGTGGCTCATGGCGTCGCGCACCTGCGACAGCGTCGCCCCGGGGACAGCCAGCAGGCTGATATGGACCCTGACGAACGCTTCCTCGATGATGTGCAGGCCGGATTCGGGCAGCAAATGATGGATATCCGCGACGCGTCCGTAGGTAGAGTTCTCGACCGGCAGCATCGCCAGGTCGGCCTCATGGGCACGCACCGCCTCGACCACATCCTCGAAGGTCCGGCAGGGCAGGGCCTCCATGTCGGGACGGGCCTTGCGGCAGGCCTCGTGGCTGTAGGCCCCGGGTTCCCCCTGGAAAGCGATGCGATTGGTGGTCATGACACGGTCCCGATTGTCCGAAATATCAGCGTGCCGGGGTAACTATACCTTGATCCCCCAAAGCGAAAGCGGATACATACCCCACGAATTGACGAGCTTACCAAGGCGGGGACCGCACGCGATGTTCAACACCATGACCCTGACCAAGGCAGCCGGCGCACTGATCGGCGCGCTGCTGTTCCTGATGCTGGCCAACTGGGGTGCCAGCGCGCTGTTCCATGTCGGCCCTGCCGGACATGGCGGCCATGGTGAGGAAGAGGTCGCGCAGGCCTATACCATTCCCGTCCCGGAAGCAGCCGAAGGTGGAGGCGGTGCCGAGGAGGAGGCGATCGACTTCGATGCGCTGATGGCCTCGGCCGATGTCGCCGCGGGCGAGCGTGAATGGGCCAAGTGCCGGTCCTGCCACCAGCTGAACGGAACGGACGGCGTGGGTCCGCACCTGGATGGCGTCGTCGGCCGCGAGGTCGCCGCGGCGGAGGGCTTCAACTATTCCAGCGCCATGGTCGATCACCGCAACGACGCTCCGGTCTGGGATTATGCCGCGCTGCAGGAGTTCCTCGAGAACCCGCGCGGCGAGGTGCCCGGCACCGCCATGAGCTTTGCGGGCATCCGCGATGCCCAGGCACGCGCCAACCTGATCGCGTTCCTCGAGGCCAATCCCTGACCTCGCGTTCGATCCGGTTCCTATCATTCCGAACCCCGGCGAAAGCCGGGGTTTTTCTTTGTTCACTGCCGTGCCGGGGAAACTGCCCCGCCCGTCGTGCCTCGGGGGCGCTGCGGGACGACCTGCGACCGTTCACGAAATCGCGGCTTGAAGCGCAGCCCTCCGCTGGCCTAGCCTCGGCTGGTCCAGCCAGGAGGTTTCCCATGCGTCACGCCGCACGTCTTGCCACGCTTCTCATCGGCATCTGCGCGATGCCGACGCTGGCGCAAGAGGAGGCGGCAGAGCGGATCATCAAGACCCACGGCATCGCCACCTTTGGCGAGCCCCGGCTGCCAGCCGACTTCCCGCATCTGCCCTATGTGAATCCGGACGCGCCCAAGGGCGGCGAGATGTCGCAGCACGGGATCGGCACCTTCGACAGCTACAATCCCTTCACCTTTCGCGGCCGGGCCACGGCGCCCTCCACGCTCATGCTGGAGCGGCTGATGGTGCCGGTTCTGGACGATCCTTATTCGGATTACTGCCTGATCTGCGAGACGATCGAGTATCCCGCAAGCCGCGACTGGGTGATCTTCAACCTGCGCCCCGAGGCGCGCTTCAGCGACGGCACGCCCCTGACCGCGCATGATGTCATGTTCTCATACGAACTTCTGCGCGAAAAAGGGTTCCCCTCGTTCAGCGAGGCCATCAGGCGCATGGTAGCCAGCGCCGAGGTGCTGGACGATCACCGCATCCGCTTCGACTTTACCGACGAAGCGCCGCGTCGGGACGCGATCGGGCAGATGGGCGCGCAGATCGTTTTTTCCCGTGCCGATTTCGAGGAAAACAACCGCGACATCCAGCAGACCAGCAACAAGCCCTTCATGGGTTCGGGCCCCTACATGTTCGACCGGGCCGAGTTCGGCCGCTCGATCACCATGCGGCGCAACCCCGACTATTGGGGCAAGGACCTGCCGATCAACCGGGGACGGCACAACTTCGACCGCCTCCGCTTTGAATATTTCGCCGATTTCGATGCCGCGTTCGAGGCGTTCAAGGCGGGCATCTACACCTTTCGGGTCGAGCCTTCGGAGCAGCTGTGGTCGACCGGCTACAACTTTCCCGCCGTCAGTGCGGGTGCGGTGGTCAAGGAAGAGATCCCCAATGGCACGATTGCCCTGGGTGATGCCTGGGTCTTCAACCTGCGGCGCGACAAGTTCCAGGACATCCGCGTGCGCGAGGCCATCGGGCTGATGTTCAACTTCGAATGGTCAAACGAGGCGCTGTTCTATGGCATGAACACCCGGCTGGACAGCTTCTGGGACAACAGCGACCTCAAGGCCGATGGTCCGCCCAGCCCGGAAGAACTGGCCCTGCTGGAACCGCTGGCCGGTGACCTGCCGGAAGGCGTGCTGACCGAGGATGCGGTCACCGCCCCCGTCAGCGGCGAGCGGCAGCTGGACCGCCGCAACGCACGCCGCGCCGCGCAGTTGCTGGACGAGGCCGGATGGCCCACCGGCGCCGACGGCATTCGGCGGAACGCACAGGGCCAGCCCCTGCGGGTCGAGTTCCTGGACCACAACCAGAGCTATGACCGCATCGTGAATCCCTATGTCGAGAACCTGCGCGCCATCGGCGTGGATGCGGTGCTGAGCCGCGTCGATCCGTCCGAACTGACGACCCGCACCCGCAGCCATGACTTCGACATCGTGCGCGACCAGCTGGGCAACGGCTATGGGATCGGCGGCGGAACAGCGCAGGTCTTCGGCTCGGAGAATGCCGATGATGTCTTCAACCCGATGGGGCTGGCCAATCCGGCCATCGACGCGCTGATCGAGACCGGGACGGCTGCCGCCACCGACGAGGAGAACCGCCTGGCCATCCGCGCGCTGGACCGCGCGCTGCGCAGCCTGCGGTTCTGGGTGCCGCAATGGTACAAGCCCGTGCATACCGTCGCCTATTGGGATGTTTATGGCCGTCCGGACACCTTGCCGGCCCTTGGCCTGGGGGTCACCGACTTCTGGTGGTACGATCAATCCCGCGCCGAAGAGCTTCGCGCCTCGGGACAACTGCGCTAGGGCCCGATGCGCTTGATTTCCCGGTCCGGATTGCCCACAAGCCGGTTCAATGACAGGGCCACGCCAAGCGGCCCGCACCGAATGGGGAAGGGCACGCGCTGATGGGCGCCTATATCCTGCGGCGGCTGCTGCTGATCATTCCGACCTTGATCGGGATCATGGTGGTCAATTTCACCCTGACGCAATTCGTCCCCGGCGGCCCGATCGAGCAGATCGCGGCCCAGGTCCGGGGCGAGGGCGACGTGCTGGGCAACCTGTCGGGCGCCACGTCCGACAGCTCGCAGCAGCTGACGACCGAATACGACGGGGCCCGCGGCCTGCCGCCCGAATTCATCGCCCAGCTTGAAAAGGAGTTCGGCTTCGACAAGCCTCCGGTCGAGCGGTTCCTGTCGATGATGTGGAACTACATCCGCTTCGATTTCGGGACCTCCTGGTTCCGCTCGATCAGCGTGATGCAACTGGTGCTGGAAAAGATGCCGGTGTCAATCACGCTGGGCCTGTGGTCCACGCTCATCGCCTATGTGATCTCGATCCCCCTCGGTATCCGCAAGGCTATGCGCGACGGAACGCGCTTTGACACCTGGACCTCGGGCGTGATCATCATGGCCTATGCAATTCCGGCCTTTCTGTTCGCGGTGGTGCTGATGGTGCTGTTCGCGGGCGGCAGCTATTGGCAGATCTTTCCGCTGCGGGGCCTGACCAGCGACAATTTCGCGGACCTGTCCACCTGGGGCAAGATCAAGGACTATGCCTGGCATGCGACCCTGCCGGTCGCCGCAGCCACCATCAGCAGCTTTGCGACGCTGACCCTGCTGACCAAGAACAGCTTTCTGGACGAGATCAACAAGCAGTATGTCATGACCGCCCGCGCCAAGGGCCTGACCGAACGGCGGGTGCTGTACGGCCATGTCTTCCGCAACGCGATGCTGATCGTGATCGCCGGCTTTCCGGCGATGTTCCTAGGGGTGTTCTTCGGATCGTCCATCCTGATCGAGACGATCTTCTCGCTGGATGGGCTGGGACGGCTGGGGTTCGAGGCGGCGGTGCAGCGGGATTATCCGGTGATCTTTGGGACGCTTTACGTCTTTGGCCTGCTCAGCCTCGTGGTCGGCATCTTGTCCGACCTGATGTACGTGTTCGTCGATCCGCGCATCGACTTCGAGAAAAGGGCGGGCTGATGGCCATGTCCGAACTGAACCGCCGCCGCTGGCGCAACTTCCGCCGCAACGGCCGGGCCTTCTGGTCGCTGGTGATCTTCTCGGTGCTGTTCGTCGTGGCGATGTTCGCCGAGGTGGTGGCCAACGACAAGCCCGTCGTCGTCAGCTATCGCGGCGATCTTTACTGGCCCGCCTACAACTTTTATCCCGAAACGGCCTTCGGCGGCGACTTCGGGACCGAGGCGATCTATCGCGACGAGGCGGTGCAGTGCCTGATCATCTCGGGCGGGCGCGAGGAATGCTGGGACGATCCCGAAGGCCTGATCGAGGCGGTGCAGGCGGGCGTCAGCGACGTACCCCGTGCCGAGCAGGGCTGGATGATCTGGCCGCCGATCCCCTATCACTTCCGCACCATCAACAATGTCGGCACCGCGCCAAGCGCACCGGATGCGAACCATTGGCTGGGCACGGACGACACGGCGCGCGACGTGCTGGCGCGGGTGATCTATGGGTTCCGCACCTCGATCCTGTTCACGCTGATCGTGACGGTGATCGCCTCGACCATTGGCATCGCGGCGGGCGCGATCCAGGGTTATTTCGGCGGGCGCACGGATCTGGTCTTTCAACGGGTGCTGGAGATCTGGGCCTCGACCCCGGGCCTTTACGTCATCATCATCCTGTTCGCGATCCTGGGGCGCAGCTTCTGGCTGCTGGTCTTTGTCACCATCCTTTTTGGCTGGCCGGCGCTGGTGGGCGTCGTGCGGGCAGAATTCCTGCGCGCGCGCAATTTCGAATATGTGCGCGCGGCGCGTGCGCTTGGCGTCAGCGATCGCAAGATCATGTTCCGCCACATCCTGCCCAATGCCATGGTGGCCACCCTGACCATGCTGCCCTTTGTGGTGACAGGCACGATCAGCGGCCTCGCGGCGCTGGATTACCTGGGTTACGGCCTGCCTGCCGGTTCGGCGTCCCTGGGCGAGATGGCGCTGCAGGCCAAGCAGAACCTGCAGGCGCCCTGGCTGGCTTTCACCTCGTTCTTTACCTTCGCGATCATGCTGTCGCTCTTGGTGTTCATCTTTGAAGGCGTGCGCGACGCCTTTGACCCGCGAAAGACCTTCCGATGAGCCGCCCAGACGAGCCGAGGACGCTGCCGCCCACGATCCTGATGCCGGTGGCCCCCGCCGCCGTCAGCGAGAACCACGGCGGCAGCATGCCCGCCGCAGCCGAGGCCCAACCGACCCCCGCGCCGGACGCGCCGCCTGATGCCGTCCTGGCGGTGCGCGACCTGCGGATCGGCTTTCGGGCGGAAGGGCAGCTGGTGCCCGCAGTCAGGGGCGTCAGCTTTCACATCGGCAGGGGCGAGACGGTGGCGCTGGTCGGTGAATCAGGGTCGGGCAAGTCGATCACGGCCCTGTCCACCGTGCAGCTGCTGGGGGCCTCGGCCGTTATGTCTGGTTCGGTCACCTATGCCGGGCGGCAGATGGTGGGCGCCCCCGACCGCGTCCTGCGCGAGATTCGCGGCAACGACATCAGCTTTATCTTCCAGGAGCCGATGACCTCGCTGAACCCGCTGCACACGCTGGAACGGCAGCTGTCGGAAAGCCTGGCCCTGCACCAGGGCCTGACCGGCGCACGGGCGCGCGCCCGGATCATCGAGCTGTTGACCCGCGTGGGCATCCGCGATCCCGAAACCCGGCTGGCCGATTATCCGCACCAGCTGTCGGGGGGGCAGCGCCAGCGCGTGATGATTGCGATGGCCCTTGCCAACGGACCCGAACTCTTGATCGCGGACGAGCCCACGACTGCGCTGGACGTGACCATCCAGGCGCAGATCCTGGACCTGCTGGCCGAGCTGAAGGCCGACGAGGGGCTGTCGATGCTGTTCATCAGCCACGACCTGGGCATCGTGCGCCGCATCGCCGACCGCGTCTGCGTGATGAAGGACGGAGAGATCGTGGAGCACGGACCCGTCGAGGACATCTTTGCCCGCCCCCGGCATCCCTATACGCAGAAACTTCTGGCGGCTGAACCGAAGGGGCAGGCGGAACCCGTGGCCGGGAATGCGCCGGTGCTGGTCGAGACGCGCGACCTCAGGGTCTGGTTTCCCATCCAGCGGGGGTTGCTGCGGCGCACGGTGGGCCATGTCAAGGCCGTGAACGGAGCCACCCTGGCGGTGAGGGCAGGGGAAACCCTGGGGATCGTGGGCGAATCGGGTAGCGGCAAGACGACCCTCGCCCTCGCGATCATGCGGTTGATCGAAGGCGACGGCCCGATCCTCTTCATGGGACAGGACATCGCATCCTGGGGCGGCAAGCAGCTGCGCCGCCTGCGCCGTGACATGCAGATCGTGTTCCAGGACCCTTACGGCAGCCTGTCGCCCCGCATGACGGTCGAGCAGATCATCACCGAGGGGCTGGGCGTCCACGGGATCGAGCCGGGTCGCGACCGCCGCCAGCTGGTGTCCGACATCATGGCCGAAGTCGGCCTGAACCCCGCGATGATGCACCGCTATCCCCATGAGTTCAGCGGCGGCCAGCGCCAGCGCATCGCCATCGCCCGCGCCATGATCCTGCGCCCCAAGGTCGTGGTGCTGGACGAGCCGACCAGCGCCCTGGACATGACGGTCCAGGTCCAGATCGTCGATCTGCTGCGCAACCTCCAGCGCAAGTACGGCCTGGCCTTTCTGTTCATCAGCCACGATCTGCGCGTCGTGCGGGCAATGGCCCACCACATCATGGTCATGCGGGCGGGCGAGGTGGTCGAGCAAGGCAGCGTGGCGCAGATCTTTGACGCGCCGCAGCAGGAATACACGCGCGCCTTGCTGAAGGCCGCCTTTCCGGACGCCGAATGAAGATCCTTTTCGTGCACCAGAACTTTCCGGGCCAGTTCCCGCATCTCGCCCCCGCCCTGGCAGCGCGTGGTCATCAGGTGCTGGCCCTGACCGATGAAAAGAACCAGCGCCCCAGCCCGGTCAAGATGCTGCGCTACAAGGCACCGGACCCCGTGACCAC
>VGDE01000092.1 GCA_016869875.1 Alphaproteobacteria bacterium | reverse complement strand
TGCTCTTCCCTCTCAGAACGGCCGATCTCGCGCCCACCCTTATCCTTCTGGCGCAAACCTGCCAAAAATTTGCGACAGATCCCGGACATCTGCCCCACTTACGTCAAGCCGGGCGTCCGTGCAGGCGCAAGGAGCCTTTCATTTTCTGTCTTATGGCCAGCCATGTCGTCACGATATTGGATATTTGACGAACACAAAAGAGGGTTACGAAGAGCCTCCCGAACAGCTACGCACTTAAAACCTCCGCAGGCGCTGGAGCGACAGCGAGTACTGTTGCGAGGGTCAAGGCACCTGCCCCTGTTGCGCCGCTTGTTTCCAATGTAGGTCTTGCCAGCGCAAACAAACGACCGTTTACTTATGGCATGTTGAATTGCAAAAGGTTTCTGCTCATGCCGCTGATCGGCTATGCCCGTGTCTTGACCGAGGATCAGAACCCCCTGCCCCAGGTGCAGGCACTTAAAGCCGCAGGTTGCAGCGCAGTGCACGAGGAGCAGGCGTCAGGCGGAGACCGGTCCCGACCGGTGCTGGCCCGCCTGCTGAGGAGCAACGGCCCGCTGCCTGCCAATGCCGCCGTCTGGGGTGCTGCAGATCCCGACGTCATCCTCCGGGCCATCTGCGACGACCTGGAAGCCATCTGCGATCGCATCTCCCGTGAACCGACGACGTGGCAGCCCTCCTCCGTCAGAACGTCGCTGGACCGCGCGGAGAAGCTCGGGGTGCTGTAGCGGGAGGCGCTTTCTTTCCGAGGGGCATGATCTTCCCCGTGGGGAAGATCACTCGATCTGGTCCAGCATTGCGGCTACCGCAGCTTCCAGTTTCCGGCGGTCCACGGTCGAGAAGTCGCGCGACAGGCGGATCTCCAGCCGCCCATTCGCGGCGGTGCATTTCGCGCTACCTTGGGGTCGTTGTAGCTGGAAGGTCGTCTTGGCCTTGGCGGTGGGCTGCGGCGACGGCTTCACAGGCGCGCCCTCCGGCACATCAGCCTCCTGCCCTGCGTAGCGACGCAAGACTGCCAGTTCATCCGTGATCGAGCGCGTGTCCCAGTCCTTCAGTTCGGCCTTGATCGCCGCAGCAAGCCCTGGAACCTCGGCCAGGCGCTGAGCAAGCGACAGCCCCAGGGCGCGCGGGATCTCTTGCGGATAGATCAGCGTATCGCCCAAGCGCTCGACCAAGGGGATGAAATTGCGGATATAGCTGCGCTTCTGGTAGCCCGCCGATTTGAACAGCAGCGCCACCGCCCGGTCGGGATCCGTTTCCGCCGTCAGCGGGTCCATCGCATAATGCAGGGCAAGCTGCGCCATCTCCGCAAAGGAGATGTCCTTGCGGACGAGGTTCTCGTCGACCATGCGGCGATAAAGGCTGTCCAGCGCATCGCCGCGCGCCGAAATGCCCGCCGGGATTTTCCCCCAGGTCTGGACATCGCCCGTCTCCTCCAGAAGCTGGCGATAGGCCGACAACCGGCGATAGCCCTGGATCAGTTCGTAGCGACCGTCGGCGGCGGGCTCGACGCGGATCGGGTTCGACAATCCGATCTCGCGGATCGACGCCACAAGCTCGGCCAGATCGAAGTCCGCAACGGGACGACGGTCGCGGATGAGCTTCTGCGTGTCGATTGCCTCAAGCGGGATCAGGTCGGTGATCAGGCCCGCGCGCTTCAGGCGCACATGCTCCTGCGCAAGGGCGTCGTTCTCGGCGCGGATTCGGGCCTCGACCTCGGCACGCTCGCGCGAAGAGGCCGCGGTTTCGTTGATGGCAGCGGCCATCGGCCCGCGGCGGGACTCGGCCTTCCCTGCGGGGAAGGTCTGATCCTCCCCCTCTTCGGGAATGTCGATGTCGAACATGCGACGCTTGCGGCTCATGCTGCGTCCTCCAGCTGCGTCCATGCGGCCACGGCATGACCACGGAACTCCTCATAGGCCTGATCGAAGGTGGCGCGCGCGCGCCGCCAGGTCCCACGCGTCATCTCGCGATAGTCGATCTCGTAGATCGAGCTGAGGAAGCGGCCCGACTGTTCGACGGCTCGTGTCATCTCGATCGGGTGCTGGGCAAGGCGGTCTCCGAAGACCTGCCTGAAGGCACCGAACATCGCCTGGTGAAGTTCGTTCGACGGCTCGAACCGGGTCATGAGGAAGCGCACATCCGCAAAAGCTTTTGGCAGCGCGATCTTCCCCGTGGGGAAGTTCTCGAAGCCATGCGACAGGTCACCGAGCGCCTCGGCCAGCTGGCCGATGAAGCTGGTGGTCGAGTCATATTCCCAGTAGCCGGGGCCCGAGGGGATATAAAGCATGTCTGCCGCAAAGACCGCGTTCATCGACTGGTACCCGATGGCCGGCGGACAGTCGAAGAGGATAAGGTCATAGGCATCGTCCGGCAGGCTGTCTAGAAAGCGCGAGACCGCTCCGAAGAAGGTCCATTCCGGGTTCAGGTGCCGGTACTGGGCACTGGCAAACTCGACAAAGGCCGCGTTGGCGCAGCTGGGAACGATGTCGATGGTTGACCATGAGGTGGGCTTGATGAAGTCGGCCGCGCGCAGCGAACCGAGCCCCATGTCGCGGATCGTCGCGGGCAGACGGCGACGGGGCAGGGCGGTGCCAGACTCCGCCCCGGCCGCCGCAGCGTTCATCCGGTCGGTTTCCCGTTCAAGGTCGCGGGCCATGATGCCCCAGACGGTGTGATCCTCGTCCACATCGGACAGGCCCATCGAATGGGAGAGGGTGGCCTGCGGATCAAAGTCGATCACCAGGACCCGGTACCCGTCAAGGGCTGCCGCCTGCGCGAAATGCAGGGCCACGGTCGATTTCCCCGCGCCGCCCTTGAAGTTCGCAATGGCTGCGCGGAAGGCGCGCTTTCCCTGCGGGCGCGGCGGCATCAGCGACTTCTTGTTGATACGGATGCGGCGACGCAGTTCGTTCACCTCGTCCAGGCTGAACCAGCGCTGGCGGCCGTCCTCCTCGACTTCCCCGAGGGGAAGGTTGGGATCAGCGGCCAGCTTGCCGCGGAAGGTGGACTGGTTGATGCGGAAGATCAGTTCCGACACCTCCCAGCTGGAGAAGCGGCGGAGGGTCTTTACATTGGCAGGGCTGAAGGTCTGGCGGCGAATCCAGCCTTGCATCTTCAGAGACTGGCTTTGCAGTCGCGCGAGGTCCTGATGGGTATACATGTTCTGCCTGTTTCGAAGGACGCTAAATAACGGCGGCATTTCATTTACGCCGAATTTGGAGATTTGGCAAAAGGCTTGTTAGAATGATCTGAAAAAAGGCCCCTCGCTGTGCTCTGTGGCGCGAATCGCCTGTATTCGCGAGTGCGGCGGAAGGACGACCGCTGTGCGCACTTGCCGCCGAAGTCGGGGACATGAGGGCCGCAAGTTGGCGCCAATAGGGGACATTCCAGTTCCAATAGGGGGCGCACAGAGCGTCCCCCAATACCAATGATACCGATTTTTCAAATCGTCGAAGGTCCCCCAGCCCGAACAGAAAGCGATGTGGCTTGACAGGCTACGGCTTTAGGACGCAAATGGGAGAAAGATCGTGAAAGGCGTTGGGAATCTCAGGGAATCTCGGCGTGACAGGCCGACCGGATGTAGTGCCTCCGGCGAACGAGGGTGGAGATGCAGGTGATCAAGCCCGTCGGCCGAGAGGCGGCGGTCAAGAAATACGACATCCTGTCGGCGCTGATGGCCCATGGGCTGGCCGGAGAACCGGGCCTGCAGAGGCTTGTTTTCCGGCTGATGTCACTGATCACGACACGCTACAACTGGCAGCGCAACGAACTGGTGACCGGACAAAGGGAGATTGCCCGCCTGTGGTGCGTTGACGAACGCACGGTCAAACGTGACATGGCGCGGCTGCGCGGGCTAGGCTGGATTGTTGTCAAGCGACAAGGCGCGCGCGGAAGGGTGTCCGTCCTGCGACTGGATTTGGATCGCATCCTGATGGACACTCGGCCGTCCTGGCCGAACATTGGCGATGACTACGTCCTGAGGATGTCCCAAAGCACGGGAAGCAGCACCGAGGGCGGAAACGTGGTGCCGTTCCGGCGGCTTGAGGCCGCGGCGGACGAGGGGGATCTGGATCTCTGGGGCAGGGTGCGCGCGCAGCTTCTGGCCGAGGATGCGTCAGTCTTCGACGCGTGGTTCAAGGCGCTGGTCGAGGTGGGGCATGGCGAGGGCGTGCTGCATCTGACGGCCCCGTCACGGTTTCACGCCAACTATCTGCGCATGCACCTGCTGGGCCGGCTGCAAGCGGCCCTGACCCGCATCGAACCTTCGATGAACGGCATCCGGATCGATGCACCGTAAGACGGGCTTGTGCATCCGGCCGTGACGGACTAAGTTGACTTAGCTAAGTCAGCGGAGCCGACATGAAGACCGTGAACATCCACGAGGCCAAGACGAACCTGTCGAAGCTTGTCGAGGCTGCCGTCCGGGGCGAGCCCTTTGTGATTGCGCGCGCGGGCAAGCCGATGGTCAAGGTGATGCAGATCGAGAGCAGGACACCGTCCCGGATCGGGTTCCTGGAGGGCGCCTACGAGATCCCGGAGGATTTCGACCGCATGGATGCGGACGGAATTCAGGCGCTGTTCGAAGGCGATGCGTGAATTATCTGATCGACACGCATCTGCTGCTCTGGGCGGCCTTTGCCTCGGCCAGGCTGCCCGAGTCCGCACGGCAGATCATGGCCGAGCCGCGACATCAGCTCTGGTTTTCGGCTGCATCGATCTGGGAAGTGTCCATCAAGCGGGCGCTCAACAGGACTGACTTCCGGGTTGATCCGGGTGCCTTGCGTGCGGGGTTGCTGGCGAACGGTTATCACGAGCTTTCGATCGAAAGCCGGCATTGCCTTGCGCTTTCAGCCCTGCCGGCGCTTCACGGAGATCCCTTCGACCGGATGCTGCTGGCGCAGTCGATTACCGAGGGGCTGATCCTGCTGACGGCGGACACGGTTCTGGCGGCCTACGGGGGGCCGGTCGAGATGGTCTGACCTGTCGCGTCATGAGCGATGGCGACCGGTGCAAGCGGACCTGCACCGATTGGCACGGGAGTATGGCAGATCGTTAGGGCAGGGTTCTGAAAAGCTCCTGCCTCGACGTCCATTGCGGAACATGGTTCACGGTGGCCACTGCGGGAACGGAGGTGGCAATGCGTGGATCGGACAATGTGACGAGATCGTTGTTCAGCTATGTCGATCTCAAGGAGCGCGTCCCGGCGCGGCATCCGCTGCGCAGGATCAGGGCCGTCGTCAACGATGCGCTGCGCTCCCTTGATGCCGAGTTCGACCGGCTTTACGCCGGGGAGGGTCGCCCCTCTATTGCGCCGGAACGGCTGATCCGGGCCAGCCTGCTGCAGATCCTCTACTCGACCCGATCCGGGCGGCAGCTCATGGAGCAGATGGACGACAACCTGCTGTTCCGCTGGTTCGTGGGCATGGGGTCGATGACCCTGTCTGGGTCCCCACAGTGTTCTGCAAGAACCGCGACCGGCTGCTGACCACGGACATGTCACGCCGCATCATGGCGCATCGCGATGTGGCACCGCTGCTCTCGGATGATCACTTCGCCGTCGATGGCACCCTGGTGAAGGCTTGGGCGTCGATGAAGAGCTTCCAGCCCAGGGAAAAGACGACGTCCGAAGGAGACGACGATCCTGGCGACCCGCCAGATACCAGCGTGCCGACCACATCCTCCCCTGACCCCTCCGCCGCCGAGCCCGAACCGATAGCCCGCCCCACGCGCCGCAACCGCAACGCCGAAGTCGATTTCCGCGGAGAACGACGCTCCAACGCGACACATGCTTCGATGACCGATCCCGAGGCCCGGCTGTTCAAGAAGTCGCCCGGCACCGGCGCCCTGCTGTGCTTCATGGGACATGGCCTGATGGAAAGCCGCTCTGGCCTGATCGTCCAAGCTGACCTGACGCAGGCTGACGGCCACGCCGAACGGCGGGCTGCCATCAACATGCTCCACCGCCAATCGCCGGGATCAATCCGGCGCCTGACACTTGCGGCAGACCGTGGCCATGACAGCGCCAGCTTTGTCGCAAAGCTGCGCCAGATGGCGGTCACCCCACGCGTCGCTCAAAGGTCTCGGCATTCCGCCATTGACGGCAGAACCACCCGGCACCCCGGCTACGCCCAATCGCAGCGGCGCCGGAAGAAGATCGAGGAACCCTTTGGCTGGGTGAAAACCGTCGGCGGCATGGCGCAGACCCTGTATCGCGGCATCGAACGGGTGCGAGCCCGCTTCACCTTGGCAATGGCGGCCTGCAATCTGGCAAGGCTGCCAAAACTGCTCGCAGGCTGAGCCAGAAAGCTGCCACCCGAACAGCCTGCCATGGGCAAGGCCCCATCAAGCCCACCCTCCACGGGGACGCCATTCCGTACAGTTGCCTTTTTCAGCACCCTGTTAGGGCAGGGTGCCAGTCGGGAGGTCCGGCTGTGGATATCGGAAGGTCGGTGCCGGAAGAACACATGATGGGCGTGAGGCGGGCCGTTCTGAGGGGGAATGAGCAATGGACATGTCATTCAAAGGTGACCGCTTTCGCTAGAGGCGGGTCCAGTGATCCGCCGTGGCCGGAACATGACGGTGGCTGCCCTTGAACCTGGCGGACATGATCCGGTTGCGACGCTTGGACCGGTGCTTGCCGCAAGTGATGGTCTTCCCGCGCGACGCCCGGTCTGGAAGGCAAGGCTTGATCCCCTTCTCTATCAGGCCTTGTGAATCCAGGGGGCGTCATCTTCACGCTCTGCCAGCAGCCAGTCTGCCGCGGGCAGATCCCCCGGGCGCGCACATCGGGCGGCCCTTGGCGTCAGCAACGGCGCGCAATGAGGTGTTCATGTCATGCGTGCTCAGGGAAACGAGCCACCGGAACGCGATCTGATCTTTGCACTGCGCCCGATCTGCCGCCTGTGCCCCCCTCCTTTCGCAGGCGGGCTGGAAGCCGCCGTGCGGTGCACCTCGAAGTAGGGGGCATCGATCATGATCGCCCTCTTCCCCCAGCCCGGCCATCATCCGCGCTAACACCTCCTGCCAGCCGCTCGCTTCCGACGGTTATCAAGCGTCTCCGGCGGCCTGCAGTCCCGGGATGCGCCCCTCCACCTTATGAGGCGGTCCCCGAGAGTTGGACACCGACATAGGCTCTGATCCTGCTGTTTGCTGATCTTCACCCCGAAAAAGATCGAAAATGTCGGAACGAAACCAGCATGCCCTTGAGTTCAGGGCGAAAGCGGTGCCGGAGGCGCCGACGGGTGAGGGGACGTGTCAGAGCGGCCGAGCCGCTTCGGCGTCCATTCGATAGCCGTCGCATCCAGTGAGGCTGCTCGGGCGGTTCCTGGCGCTGATTTCCTCGCAAGCTTGAAGACATCAAGTTGGCCCACGCCCTCTTCTTCAACCTGCGAGTGCCATCAAGACCATAGATCCTGCTTGTGGAGATCCGGGATCGCCTGTCCCGAGCATTCAACCCGGGTTGCTGATCCCGTTGAGGACGTCTTCAAGACCCTTGTCAGGCATCCACCAGCTGTCGGCCGTTTTCCAGGTGGCGCTGTGCCAGCTTTCGTCCCAAACGGCCCGGGACCAGGGGACGGGCAGGGGCGATGCCAGCCGCCTCGGGCGCTCCATCACGCAGTTCGGGCATCAACGACAGGATCTCGTCGCGTGCAGCGGCACCCACCGATTTGAGAGCCTCCGGTCCGGTGAACAGCGATTCCGTCTGTGCCCCGTTCGACCAGACGATCTCGTGCCGGTCGAACATGAAGTGCACGTAGGTCACATGGTCCAGATCCTCGACGGTTTCGACCCCTGGCAAGGCCAGCAGCTGCTTGGCCGCCACCAGGATCTCGTTCGTGCCGAACATCCTTTGCGCGATGCGCGAACGGACCAGGACGCGATGTTGAGGCGAGACGGTCAGGTCTTGTGCCGGCACCCCTTCTCCAAGGGCGCCCGCGCCGATCCGGACCGGCCGAAGATGAGGTGCGTCGGCCAGGTCGACCTTGACCGAACCGATCCAGCGGATCGGCTGAGGACCGCGGTCGGCAGTGACCACAAGGTCGCCAGGTTCCAGCTCCTCTGCGGGCTGTTGGCCTGACGGAGTCTCGATTCCGGTTCCGGCGGAGAAACACACAACGAACTGGGGATTGGGACGATCTCGAACAAAGGCCACCGTCTGGTAGTTCGACACCGGCCCGATCGTGACCGACTGGATCGGCTTGGCCTGCAAGGCCGCCAGATCGGCGGGCAGCGTGGCAGGAGGCGGGGCCAGAAACAGGTGGCCCTGCGTGGTCTGCACGATCCGCGCCTCGATCGCAGCAGTGGTGCCATCTGTATAGGTGACAACCGTGTTCCGGTAATAGACCGCGGTGTCGTGAATATAGGTTTCGCGAACGCCGTCCCTGTTGAGGTCGGTCAGATAGCGGTCCTGGGCAACGTTGTTGTTGTTGTCCATGTTTGCGGGGTTGTTTCCAGTCCCGCCCGAATCCTGGGTTTCAAGAGTGAAGATCCTGCCGAGAAGCGGATCTGTGGCCGAGCCGTAGGTGCGCCCTACGAGGTTTGCGGCATTCTCGGCAACATTGTTCCCTTCGGTAGGGTCGAGTTGCAGGTTGGCGGCAGTTTCCCGACCAAGATAAAGCGCGTTCCAGGTGGTAGGCATGTCGTCATCCCTTCAAGACGTAATCTTGTTGTCACGAACCGGGCAGTTCCCTGTTCGGGTTTGGATACAATTTTAAAAGTTGGAGATGTGTTAGATGCTGACCTGATGTAATACAAGTAAAACGTGTGTTGGGTTGCAGCAGCTCTGCTTTGGGGTTGAGCGTCCCTTCACAGGACAAATCGATCCAGTAGCGCTGACCGGTCATCTGCCTCACCGCGATCCGCTTTGGCGGCTCATGATCCAGATAAAGAAGATGCCCCCTGCGAGCCCAGTGACAACGCCAATGGGAATGTCCTCGGGAGCCAAGGCGACACGGGCCAGCGCATCGGCGCAGATCAGGAAGATCGCGCCTGCGAAGGCGGATGCGGGCAGGACGCGGCCATTGTCGCCGCCACAGACCATGCGCACCAGATGCGGCATCATCAAACCTACAAAGCCGATCAGCCCCGAAAACGCGACCATCACGCCGGTGATCAGCGCGGCCATGACAAACACGGTCAGTCGAAAGCGGCCGACGTTCAGCCCCAGGCTGGAGGCGGTCTCGTCGCCCAGGCTCATGGCGTTCAGGCGGTCGGCCTGCGCCCAAAGCCACAGCCCGCACGGAAGCAGCACGGCCATTGGCCAGAGCAGATGGGACCATTGCGCCATCCCCAGACCGCCCAGCATCCAAAAGACCACCGTATGTGTGGCGCGCGGATCGCCAAGGAAGATCAGGATGTTGGCGCAGGCCATGACGACAAAGCTGACCGCCACGCCCGTCAGCACCAGCCGTTCGGCACTGCGCGCGCCTGCCAGATGCGCCACACCCAGCACCATCGCGGTCGCCATCAAGGCCCCCCCGAAAGCCACCAGCGGCACGGTCAGCGCGCCGAGGAACATGCCAAGGTGCAGCAGCGCCGCGATGGCCCCGAATGCCGCGCCCGACGAGATGCCCAGCAGATGCGGATCGGCGAGGGGGTTGCGCGTGACGGCCTGCAGCGCCGCTCCGACCAGCCCAAGCCCCGCCCCCACCAGCCCGGCCAGGATCACCCGCGGCAGGCGGATCTGCCAGATGATGCTGGCATGGCCTGCACCCACATCATGCGCGACCAGTCCCGGCAAAAGCCGGTCCAGCACCACCAGTCCGACGCTGGACAAGGGCACGGCCACCGCCCCTATCGAGACGGCCACTCCCACCACCAGGACCAGCACGGCCATCAGGACGCCCCCCTGTCCGAGGCGTGGCCAGATGCGGCGCACGGACAGGGGGGCCGTTGTACCGTCGGTCATCGCTCGATCCCCCGAAAGGCCGCAGCAAGGGTCTGGACCGCGCGGATGTTGCGGGGGCCGGGTGTCGCCTCGATGTAGTCCAGCACCACGAAACGATCATTCCTGACCGCGTCGATGCCCGCCAGTGCAGGGCTGGACTTCATGAAGTCGATCTTCTGCTCGGCCGTGACGTCGCCATAGTCGATGATGATGACCACTTCGGGATCGCGATCGATTACCGGCTCCCACCCGATCTCGGCCCAGCTCTTGTCCAGGTCGTCCATGATGTTGCGCCCGCCCGCCGTTTCGATAAGGGCAGTGGGCATGGCATGAGCACCGGCAGTAAACGGCGCCCTTTGCCCGCTGTCATAGACAAAGACACGCAGGGGCGATCCGTGGCGGATGCCGGCGGTCAGTTCCGCCAGTTCGCGGCGCCATCCGTCCACCAGTGCCAGGGCCCGTTCCTCGACCCCGAAGATGAGGCCGAGGTTGAGGATGTCGGCATACATGTCGTCCATGCTGGCGCGTGGACGCGGGCCCAGATGGATGCAGCTTTCAGTCAATTCGTAGACGGCGATGCCGAAAGGGGACAGCGTGTCGGGCGTCACGTCTCCGCCGACCTTCATGCCATAGTTCCAGCCCGCGAAGAAGAAATCGGCGTCGGCGCCGGCCAGCACCTCCTTTGACGGGTATTTCGCCGACAGTTCCGACAGCTCCGACAGTTCCGACAGTTCGGCCACGCCGTCGCGCATCTGGTCGTCCAGCGTCTTCCAGCCGGATATGCCGGTATAGCCCACCATGCGGTCGCGCAGGCCCAGGACCAGCATCATCTCGGTCAGATTGACATCGTTCGACACTGCGCGGGCGGGGACCGCCTCGAATGTCACCTCGCGGTCGCAGCTTTGCACCGTCACGGGATGGGCCAGCGCGCCACCGCCAGACAGCAGCAGGGCGGCAAGGGACAGGCGGATCATCAGGGGAGGTCCTCTCAATACGTCACAAATGGAAGGCGAAGCGGGCCGCGGGACCAGAACGGTCGATGCGGGCGCGTACGCGGAAGGCCTGGGCCAGCACGGCTTCGGTCAGGGCATGTTCCGGGGGGCCGTCGGCCAGGATGCGGCCATGGTCCAGCACCAGCACGCGTTCGGCGAATTCGGCCGCCAGCGTCAGGTCGTGCAACGTGCAGATGACGGTCAATTCAAGTCTGCGCAGCAGGTCCAGCAGCTCCAGCTGGTGGCGGATGTCCAGGTGGTTCGTCGGCTCGTCCAGCACGATCACCTGCGGCTGCTGGGCAAGCGCCCGGGCGACCATCGCCCGCTGACGCTCGCCCCCCGACAGGGTGCTGAACGGCCGGTCGGCCAGCGGGGTCAGGTCCATGCGGGTAATCGCTTCGTCCACGATCCGCTTTTCGGCAGCCTCGGGGGTGGAAAATGCCGCAGCCCAGGTCCGACGATGCGGCAGGCGGCCAAGCGCCACGATCTGGCGCGTCGACAGCGCCAGGTCGGCGGGTTGTTCCTGCAGCACGGCGGCCAGGTCGCGCGCTGCAGCCTGGGGGGAGGTGGCCCACAGGTCACGGCCCATGAGCGTCACCGTGCCGCAGCGGGGGGCATGGTGGCGATAGATCAGCCGCAACAGCGACGACTTGCCCGCGCCGTTCGCCCCGCAGATCGCCATGATCTGGCCCGGCGGCACCGCAAAGCTGATCCCCGACAGGATGTCCGGACGGCGGGGCGGTCCCCAGCAGACATCGTCAAGCGCGACCACGGGGGTCGTGACCTGCGGTGCGGATTGCGCCACCGCATCCGCACAAGGCGCGGCCATCGGCCGCCTCAGGAGATCATCCATCCATACTCCTTCCGGGGCACCCCGCCCGGTGGCTACATGCGTCGATGGCAGGTCTCCTGACTTCGCGGGTCGCAGCATTTCCCGGCCTTCCCATGCCCGGCGGGGCACAGTGGCGTCGGGGACGCTCTCCGCTTACAGTTGCGGGGGCAGTCACGGATTTGGCGCCTGATGGCTACACCGCACCGTGTTCCCTTTTCACCCGGCCGCGCGTGGCTTGGCCGGGAACCATCGCTGTTCTGAATGACGCGGCGAGGGGACGGGGTCAAGGCAATCCGATGAAAGGAGCCGGAGCGCGGTCCGGGTCGGAATGCCGTCCGGCTTGCCCAGTCCGGCGGCTGCACTGTGCAGCCGGTCCGTCATTCTGGATGCTGTCCCGGATCTTCCAAGGGATGTCGAGACATGGCAAGTTTGGTGGAAGTCCTCTGACCTGACCCCGGAACGTCCCTTCGTCTGAGGTGAGTTTGCTTCATCACGAAGGAGCGGACGAGATGAAGAAAGGTCGCTTTACCGAAGAGGAGGGGACTGTGGCCTGAGGAGGCTGCGTAAGTCCCGACGAACAATCATCAGAATGGTCAGGAGCAGGGTCGGTGCACCGGGTTGACGCGATGGCGACGGCAGAGGTCTGTCGCTGTCATGGGCTCAGCCCAAGGACGTTTTACAAGCTCAAGGCCAGGTATGGCGCCATGCATTTA
>VGDE01000091.1 GCA_016869875.1 Alphaproteobacteria bacterium | reverse complement strand
TGTTGGTCAGAATGCTGGTCATGTTGTTCTCCATCAAGGGTGCTTTGCACCGGATTGCAGACGCGGCCTTCTGACCTTTCAGGCGGTTGCCCTGTGCCCTTCCTGGCATGACCCTGTTCTAACCGCCGGTGATTGATAATCCGTGAAGAGGCCGCCATTGTTTCGACGCCAGCCACAAAAAATTTTTCGCCATACCTCTTCATGCTGAGGATCGCTTGTTTTCCTCAGCACGTGAGGATGGGGTGTGATGAAGCACTGGCCACCAGCCCTTGATCCAGGACTTACTGCCCGCCCGGTTCTGCGTGTCCTTGCGCAGAGTCGGTCTGTACCGCGGCGATTTTGAAGTGCCCTCGAGAATCGCAGCCAGAAACGCCAACGGTCCGATCGAAGGCCACATGCAGCTCCTTTTGGTCACCACTGGCGTCCCGGTGTCGCCACGCGCTGGCTGATCTGTCCGCGAAACATCAGGTTTCCTCCAGAGCCCGAGCAGAGAAGCGCAAGAGGACGCCGAGCAGGCAGTCAGGTCGCCTCGGCCCTTTATGAAAAGGTGTCAGGTGAAATCTGCGTCAGCTGGATTGTTTTCCCGCCTGCGAGGCATCTTGACGATGTTGATCTAATGACCGTGGCAGACTTGCTTGCATCGAATTTTGTTCAATCCCGTTGAAGCTGCGCGGAGCTTGTCCGCAAATGTCCATGGACGAAGCGGTCGCGGCGCCATCGCCGTGTCATGATGCATAAATCCGCCCGGCAGCTGAAGCAGATCGATGCGCGCGCCCTGCTTCCGGGCCACGGCCTCCAGATGTGCCAGGTCGATGTGAAACGCCGTGCTGAGTGCAAAGGTTCTGACAGCCGGCATCGAAGAGGCCGATGCTGCCGAAAATGGTGCCGCTGGAGTCCAAGCCGATCAAGAAAGTCCAGTCTGCGGTGGTAAAACGGTTGGCCGAGGTGGCAAAACCGGCCGCCGCCACGGCCAGCAGCCCGATCCGTGCGGCCCCGAACCACAAGCGGCACGATATCCGCACAAGTCGCCAGCCATGCGCTCATTCTTCACCTCCATCGCGGCACCTCGGAGAAGATGCAGGTCTGGGCGCAGCCGCGGCACTTTTCGATAAACGTCTCCTCGGCGGCCGTGTCGGGGCTCGAAAGGCGCTGGTGCGACAGACGCTGCCGGCCAATGTGTGGCCGGACTTCACGCTCGGATGCCTGACCGTCGGCAAACTCCGCCCCTGCGTTGAAACAGCAAAGCTTCGGCGATACAGGCTCCGTGCCGCCGAGCGTGCGACCGATGCAACCTGTTCAGCCACTCTTTCCCAAGACCCGAGGGCGTATCCGGTCCGATGACCGCGAGGTGCGCGTGCGACATCACCCATGTCAAGCAGCAGGCAGGCTCGGGCGATGGCGCGCCCGTCTTCGGGCATGGACGGTGGAGGATTCCAGGATCAGCGAAGGCTTCCGGTGGTCCGGACACGGGATCGACCTCCAGGGAAGGGCGGCATATGTTGTTCAAGTACGAACGCCCGGTGACGCAACCCGCACTTCCACATCTTGCTGTTTTTGCCACTGCCGAGGGTGCGGTGGCGTACCCTGTCCGTAGAACGGACCGGATTGGCTGGAGATCAGGCTTTTCTGCGTCAAGTTCGCTTTCATGCACGATCAGGTTGACGATGCCATGAACGAGGTCGCCGAGCTTTGTGCCGAGGCAGAATGGCTCTGTGGGCTGTCCCAGGATCTGCGGCGTGACACCCTGCGCCTGCGGGATCATTTTCAAAGCCTCTGGATCGAGGGGCAGGAACGGCTTCCTCGCGCTCAGCACCGTCAGGCCTCCCGAGCCGTACGGGACGCGTCGGTAACATCCGTGCTTGCCCCCGGTTGGGAACCTCATGGAAAGCGTTTCCGATCCTGAACTGCAGCGACGCTTGGCCGTCGAGCTCGCGGCAGCGCGTCCCAGGGTCCTTGTGTGCCAGCAGAGGGCGAGGCGATTCCGGCAGCAGCTGGCGGAGATGCGTGCCGCCATGGCCGAAACTCAACGCTGTCTGCATGGGCCTTACGGCCTGCTTGACGAGCTTGAGGGGATGCCTCTGGACGCAGATCGAAAAGGCCGACTGACGCATCCTTCGCTTTCCGGCCTTTCTGTGATACACTGCCGTATCGGTCACCATGCTTTCAGGGCTTGACCGGCTGAGAGACAGCCTCCATGTCTCTTGCCCCAATCCAGAGCACATCATGTCAAAGCGCCTACCCCGTCCGAACGGGCATAATCATCTTCTTGCCACACTGTCCCTCGAAGATCAGGCCTTGGTT
Source organism: Alphaproteobacteria bacterium (assembly GCA_016869875.1). Taxonomy (GTDB): domain Bacteria; phylum Pseudomonadota; class Alphaproteobacteria; order Rhodobacterales; family Rhodobacteraceae; genus Paracoccus. The sequence goes on along the minus strand of VGDE01000091.1, from coordinate 10,168 downwards.
CAGCCGCATCTGACCGATGTGGCAATGGATACGGGCATGATCCTGGAAGAGCCTGACCAACCCATCGAACAGATCTTTTTTCCGATGTCGGGCATCACCTCGATGATCGTGTCCGGAGGGCAGAATCAGCGGCGTATCGAAGCCGGGCTGTTCGGCTGCGAGGGCATGTCGGGCACTTCCATCCTGCTGGGCGCCCCCTCCACGCCCAATGAGTTGCGTGTTCAGGTTCCCGGTCATGCTCGGATGATCTCCACGGATCGGCTGCGCGAACTGTTAACCCAAAGCCCCGGCCTGCAGCAGCATTTTCTGAAGTTCGTTCAGGCCCCGTTCATCCAGACGTCCCACACGGCGCTGTCAAACAAGAGCGGCAGCCTGGAGGAGCGTCTCGCCCGATGGCTGTTGATGTGTCACGACCGGGTGGAGGGGGATCGGCTGTTGCTGACACATGACTTCATCGCGATCATGCTGGGCACCCGCCGCGCCGGCGTCACCGAGGGCACGCAGATCCTGGAGGGGAAGGGCGTGATCCGCGCCAAGCGTGGAGAGATCACCGTTCTGGACCGGGACGGCTTGGAAGAGGAAGCGGGCGGGTCCTATGGGGTGCCGGAGGCGGAGTACGCCCGCCTGTTTGGCGCAAAGGAGAACCGGTGAACAACACGCCCCCTGCGCAGGCGCAGAATGCCGCCGTTCTGTGCCTCGAGGCCCGGCAGTTGCGCCTCCTGTGTCAGGACCTGCATCGCAACAGGCTGCGCTTGCTGAACGACCTTTGGAACATCTGCACCCAAGGACAGGAAAGGCGCGCCCTGGCCTGTCATGACCGGATGCTCCGAAAGGAACGTGATGCCTGACGGCGAGAGCGGCCCTGTTGGTTCTATCCCAACTTTCCGTCGGAGAACGCGCCGACCTTTACAAGCCAGTCTCGTATCTGATCTTCGTCCCACGCATCCTCGTCGGGACCGTCCAAGGACCCGGTATCATCCGTTTGCGTGCCTGGGCGGGAACGGGAACCGCAAGAACGGGCCTTGGCCAGTGCCAGGGCCCTGTCCACGCAGCTTTCGGCCATGAACGGCTTCTCGAAATGAGGTGCCTCTGCGAAACGCTGGGGCACATGCCGCTTGAGATAGGCGGTCGTGAACACGAACGGGATTCCGTCCTGCATCAGAAGATCGGCAACGGGAAAAACCTCGGTGTTGCGCAAGCGGATGTCCAGGATCGCCACGTCTGGCCGTTGCGGGCCCCTCAGCACCTCGATTGCCTGTGACACCGAACTGAACGGACCTGTCACGATGGCCCCCCGGTCCTCGACCTCCACCGCCAGATCGAGGGCGGTCCAGTACTCGTCCTCGACGATCATGACATGATAGGACATGGACCCCTCCTATTCGCAGGCAATGTCAGCGGTCAGGCAACACGTCATGGCGGCCGGTTTTCATTCGAAGGACCAGGGCGGACTGGCCAACAACCGGGCGTTCCGGCGGGCTCGGCAGCAAGCCCGAACGACGCACATCCAGACGGGCTAGGAGACGAGAGATACCAGAACGGTTGAAGCCTGTCGCACCATGGTGCGGCAGCGTACAGTTCGCCACGGCGTCATGTAGAGATGCGCCGGACGCCCTGACCTGCAGAACAGACGGCGGGAAACGCGGCAGCCGCCTGCCCCAGAGGGGGTCACAGCCTCCGCGCTTGCCCCGCAGGTGAAACGACTGACGTGGAAGCTGGCCGGACATCGGATGTCTTGCACCTGTGGTGGCGGGCGGATGTTGATCCACTGCCACTGCCACTGCCACTGCCACTGCCACTGCCACTGCCACTGCCACTGCCTGACCTTGCCGCCCGCCATCCGTCCCGGCGTCAACCGACTACCCCGTGCGCGAGGCTCCTCCGGCACGAGGCTCCTCCCGCACGAGGACACAATTGACGAACCTGCGGTGCCGGCGGCCAAGATCATGTCGTGCCGGCATATCGGCGCTGAACAGATCCAACGCCTTTGTGCGCTGCGGCCTGATGCAGGAAAGGCACCATGCCGCAGCAGGACCCGTGTCACTCGCCGGTGTGGCGGATGCGATAGATCATGCCGTTCTGGTCGTCCGCGATCAGGATCGCCCCGCCGGGGGTGACGGCCAGACCGGCCAGCCGCGCGATCTGGCCATGCCCTTCACCCTCATCCTCGGTCAGGAAACCCGTGACGAAAGGCTCGAAGCCGGCAGGCTCACCGTTCTCGAAGGTGATGCGGACGACCTCGTATCCGGCCGGCGGGTTGGCGTTCCAGGATCCGCGCATCACCTGAAAGGCATCGTCGCGATAGTCTTCGGGAAAGCTGTCACCGGTATAGAATGCCATCTGCAGCGGCGCCGCATGGGGCGTATAGGTCGCCACCGGAGCCTCGGTCGTTTCGCAGAAGGCGTCCTTGCTGTCGAAGCCTTCGGGAAGGCCCGCGATGAACTGGTCCACCTGCCGGTCGGCATAGCACCAGGGCCAGCCGTAATGGGTGCCTTCGGTGATCCGGTTCAACTCCTCCGGCGGGCTTTCGGTGCCGCGGGAATCCGAGCCATGGTCGACGCCCCACATCTCGCCGGTCTGCGGATGCCAGCCAAAGCCGATCGTGTTGCGCAGGCCCTCGGCAAAGATGCTGCGATCGCCCCCGTCCAGCGGAATGCGCAGGATGGCGGCATGTTCGTCGTCAGGCTCGTCGCAGGCGTTGCAGGTGGAGCCGACCGACAGGTACAGCGCCCCGTCCGGCCCCAGGGCCAGCGTCCGGTTCGGGTGCTGCCCCGCATCGGGAATGTCGTCGGCAAGGACCTCCAGCTCGCCAAGCGTTCCGTCATCGGCCAGATCCGCGGTCATCACCTGCTTGATCGTGGCCAGGAACATGCGGTCCCCGGCGATGTGGATGCCGTGCAGATCGGGCTGCTCCAGCACGGTGCGCGGTTCGCCGGCCTCGCCGTCGCCGTCACCTAGCAGCAGCAGGTCCCCCTCGTCCCGGCGGGTTACATAGACATTGCCGCCCTCCGAGACAGCAAGCATGCGGGTGTTCCCCAGGCCTTCGGCAAAGACCTCGATCTCGAAACCCTCCGGCAGCGTCAGGGTGTCGATCCGTTCGGGCGTGGGTTCAAGCGCAGTCGGTTCGTAAAGTACGTTCTCGGCCGAAACAGGTCCCGAGCCGGGCGAATTCTGTGCCAGCGCCGGGATGCCGGCCGCAAGGATGGCGCTGATCGCCAGCGAGGATGTGGTGGAAAATCGCATAAGGGTCTCCAGAACAGAGGAAAGAATATGTCGACGCGTCCAGCGTCATCCCGGAGCCTGAACCGCCCGCACCGGCTTGATCAGCGCAGCCGTAAGTCCCGTGATGCGCGGGCCGGCGCCAAGAAACCGGGATCGCGCAGGCTCCGACGGTCAACCGCTGTCGCGTCCCCGGGTTCCGAAGCATTCCTTTTGCCGTCGCCACGTGGTACACGGGGGTTGATCATGTTTCTTCTCACCTGCATCTTTGGGCGGAGCAGAACCGGAGGATGTTGCCGCCCCCGGACTTATAGCCGCCAATCCCATCGGTTTCAGGCGCCGCAAGGAGACTTGGTCGATGGGTCACCGTGACGAGTTGCCCGAGGCGCAAAGAAGCCCCTGACGCCGTTCCTCTCCGGCCATGGCAGGCCGCGATGTGACAACCGGCGAGTGCTGAGGGGCATGATCTTCCTCAACCGGAAGGGCGTGCGGCGGTGCGGCGCGCTCGAAGCGTGTGGCCCGGGAGGAACCCTCTGCAACCGCCGCAAGTGCCGGATGGGAGCCGCAACGCTACCGCTTGGAGTGCACCCGCGCGAGGCGTCATTGCCCGGATCATGACGGCCCGGCCCGCAAAAGCTCCGTGAAGGCGATCATCATCATGAATGCGACCGGTCCGAAGGCATTGCCCGACCTTCCGCCTTCCTGCGCAAGAACGGCATGCGCGTCAGACGGACCCGAACAAAGAGCGGCACGAGCACCAGTCCGAGCATCGCCATTGATCCCAAGGGCCGCCCGACCGGGTTCAGCACCTCTGCCGGACCGACGGCGGCGACAGCGCGGGGCGGTGCTGCCGGGCAGCATGCCACGGGCCGGCGGGCTTCTGCCAAACAAGAAGCTGTGATGCGGTCTGGCCGTGAGAGGTGCTGAAGGACAAGGGGGCGAAGCTGTGCGTCCCCGGCCAGAAATCCCGCAAGGCCTTGGGTACCTGCGGCAAGAGGCGCAACCGCATCAGGAGCATGCGGCCGGCTGGAGGAAAATGCGCGTCGCCACCCGATGCGCCCGCTGCCGCGAAACCTTCTTCTTAACCCTCGCTCTTAAGTCACCCGTGCTGATGTGGCTTTGATGCTCGATGAGCTTGGTCCTAACGACGTGGCGGACTGCAATGGGGCAAGCCATGGGTGGCGCCCCTTGCCTCCGATCATCGAGAACATTTACGGCCCCTTCGCAGGGCAGGACGCTTCTATCGGCAGCGCGGAGAGACCCGACGGCTTGCAAAAGCCGGACAATCTGCTCGATCACCTTCGACAACTATGATCTGCGCCTGCGTCTGCGGTTGGGGACGGGCAACCGCCAGGCGCGGCCCCGCCTGGATATGGCTGAGGGCGCTCAGCAACTGCAGGCGCCTGATAAGACGACCGGTTTGCCGAATTTGCAATGCGGCCAGCAGCGTAACGGCCTTGGTGGTGCCTGTCGAAGAGCAGCACCGGTCAATGTGCGCCGACAAACATGGTGAAATTCATGAGCAAGGCGGTGCTGCACACATGGCGCAGACCAAGCAAAAGGGCCAAGCAGCAGCACGACTCTGCCGACTAGGGCAGGCAGTGCGCTGGCGTGACGGGATCAAGATCCGCGCAGCACCTGCCGGGCGGTGTTCAGCAGAACGCCGCCGCGCTCGGGGTCCCTGGCCGCCGAGGCCACAAATTTCCGCATCTGCTTGAACGTGATATGCGGGGGCATGGGCGGAACTTCCGGATCGGTGCGAACTTCGATCACGGACGGCACCCCGGACGCCAGCGCCATGTCCCAGGCAGGGCCGATACTGTCCGGATTATCCACAAATATACCCTTCAGCCCGATCATCTCGGCAAAACGGTGATAGGGTACGTTGGGGATGTTCTGGCTGGCCTCGAACTTCGGGTTGCCTTCCATGATCCGCTGCTCCCAGGTCACCTGGTTCAGGTCCTGGTTGTTCAGCACCAGGCAGATCCATGTCGGGCTGGTCCATTCGCGCCAGTATTTGGCGACAGTGATCAGTTCGGCCATGTTGTTCATCTGCATCGCGCCATCGCCGACCATCGCGATCACCGGGCGTCCGGGATGGGCGAACTTGGCCGCGATGGCATAAGGCACAGCCGCACCCATTGAGGCCAAGCCGCCCGAAAGCGAGGCCATCATGCCTTCGCGCATCTTGATGTCACGCGCAAACCAGTTGGCGCAGGAGCCCGAGTCCGAAGTCAGGATCGCGCCGTGCGGCAGGCGCTGCGACAGCTCCCAGAAGGGGCGCTGCGGGTTGATCGGATCTGCAGGCTGCATCGCCCGCTCTTCCAGCACCTTCCAAGACGAGGCCACGCTCTTCTCGATCGTGTTCCGCCATGTCCTGTCCTGCTTGGGTTTTAACAGCGGCACCAGAGCGCGCAGGGTTTCGGCGCTGTCGCCGGTCAGGTTCACCTCCATCGGGTAGCGCAGCGACAGCATGGTGGGATCAAGGTCAATCTGCACTCCTCGCGCCACACCTTCGGGGGGCAGGAACTCGGAATAGGGAAAGCCCGACCCGACCATCAGCAGCGTGTCGCAGTCCTGCATCAGGTCCCAGCTGGCCGAGGTGCCAAGAAGTCCGATCGAGCCGGTGACATAGGGCAGATCATCCGGCAGGACCGCCTTGCCCAAAAGGGCCTTGGCCACCCCCGCGCCAAGCGCCTCGGCCACGGCGTGCACCTCCGGGCCGGCGGTCAACGCGCCGGCGCCGACCAGCATGGCGACCTTGGAGCCTTCGTTCAGCACTTCGGCTGCGCGCCGAAGGTCTTCTTCGGCCGGAATCACGCGGGGCCTGGAATATCCGACGCCGGAGAAGACGGCCCCATGCGCGCGGGGCGGATCTTCGTAGGGCATCTCCTGCAGGTCGTTGGGAAAGATCAGCGCCGTCACCTTGCGCTGGCCGATGGCGGTCCTGACGGCGCGGTCGGTCAGGTGACGCACCTGTGCGGGCACCGTCGCCTGCTGCACAAAGGCGCTGGCGACGTCCTTGAACATCGAGATCAGGTCGATTTCCTGCTGGTAATGCGCGCCCAGGGCCGTTCGTGCCTGCTGTCCCACAACCGCCAGCACCGGCACATGGTCAAGCTTTGCGTCATAAAGCCCCGTCAGCAGATGCGAGGCTCCCGGGCCGGAGGTGGCAAGGCAGACGCCAAGCTCGCCCGTGAACTTGGCATGAGCCGAGGCCATGAAGGCGGCCATCTCCTCGTGCCGGGCCTGCACGAACTCGATGTCGCCCTGACGTCGCTGCAGCGCGCCCAGCAGACCGTTGATGCCGTCGCCCGGATAGCCGAAGACGCGGGTAACCCCCCAGGCCCTGAGCCGTTCCCAGAAGAAATCGCCGACTGACGGGGCCATTTGCTGCCCTCCCGATGGTTTGCATGTCCTGCTGCCCAACCGCGTGCTGCGCGACCTGTTCCCGCCAAACCCGCTTCGGCCGCGGGAACATTTGCAGGCACCGCCTGTTGCCTGTCCGGAGGAAGGAAACGCGACCATGGCAGATCATCCGTCGTTCCGTGAAACCAGCAGTGCCGGCGCGCTGATCGGACGCTTTGCCCGTCCCTTGCCGCCGCCCGAACATGCCGCCTTTGGCGCATCCTTTGGCCGTTGGAGCGGTCGCCGCATCCTGATGCTGGGAGAGGCGAGCCACGGCACGGCCGATTTCTACCAAGCCCGCGCCGCAGTCACGCGCCACATGATCGAGCATCACGGCTTTACCATCGTAGCCGTCGAGGCCGACTGGCCGGACGCGGCCGTCCTGAACCGTTATGTGCGCGGACTGCCGTTAGGCGATCCGAGCGAGCCGTTTCAGCGCTTTCCGCGCTGGATGTGGCGCAACGGGATCATCGGTGATTTGCTGGACTGGATGCGGGACTGGAACAGGGGCAAGCCAGCCGAACGGCAGGCGGGCTTTTATGGTCTCGACATGTACAACATGTCGGATGCCATGCAGTCGGTTCTGGCCTATCTTGAACAGACCGATCCGGGTGCCGCTGAAATCGCGCGACAGCGCTATGGCTGTCTGCAGCCCTGGCTTGACAGGCCGGGCGCCTATGGCCGTGCGGCACTGACGAACGGGTACCACGCGTGCGAGGAGGCCGTGATCCGCCAGTGCCGCGACTTGCTGGAACGGCAGAATTATGGCGCGGAGGCGCTGGAGGCCGCACAGAATGCCCGTCTGATCGCCTCGGCGGAACGATACTACCGGATCATGTATCGTGGCGGTGCAGACGCGTGGAACCTGCGCGACAGCCACATGTGCGGCACCCTTTCAACCCTTTTGAAGACGGCCGGACCGGATGCAAAGGCCGTTGTCTGGGCGCATAACTCGCATATCGGGGATGCCCGGCAGGGGGACATGGGCCAAAGCATGGGAGAGCACAACCTGGGCCAGCTTGCACGGCAGGAATGGGGCGATCAAGTGGCGCTGATCGGATTTGGCACGCATGAAGGTACCGTCACCGCAGCCTCGGACTGGGACGATCCTGCCGAGGTGAAAACGGTCAGGCCCTCGCATCCCGGCAGCATTGAACGGCTTTGCCACGACAGCGGCCCATCCTCCTTTCTTCTGGACATGTCCACGGACCCCGGTCTGATGGAGGCCCTGGCCACGCCGCGCCTGCAGCGCTTTATCGGCGTGATCTATCGTCCCGAGAGCGAACTTCTCAGTCACTACATGCAGACCGCTGTATCCAGGCAGTATGACGGCTGGATCTGGTTTGATCGAACCTCCGCCCTTGTCGGGGCCGGCAGTCCGGGGGCACAGCCTGATCTTCCGGACACTTGGCCTTTCGGCATGTGACGCTTCGACTGCTGCGGTTTTACAACTGGAGCCTGGATGTTCCATTCCGGCATCCGGAAGGACGTACTGAGGATGATATTCTGGGTCCTGAAGTTCAGATCTTGCAGATGTAGTCAAGGAGCGTGGGGCAGTATTGGGTCTTGCGTCTGTACATGAAGTCGTAGACGGCAATGACCTTCGCGGGATGGCGGGAACTGCTACAGGTTCCGGGACTGCTCCCGCCCTACGGGCCAGAACAGGGCGCTTGCGGCGCGGGAAATGGCGCGCCACGCGGGTTGGGCGGAAAGGCTCTAGGTACCTGTTGCAGGGCGCGTGGCGTGCCTTCCCATTCTGAGAAGCCCAAACATGACCTCCATTACGTTCCGGCCGCCGGAGTGGCGCGTGTCGGGCACGATGGCCATGCCGCGTGGCGACCGGCCCGAGGGGCAGGGCGTCCTCCAGAGCATTCTTGGACGCGCATGCCTCCTGGCCCCGGCTGGCAGCCAGGAAGCATTGCCGTTGGTCAAGCCGCCGACTTGGCTTGCAGCCAGGAACAGGCGGACTGGACGGCTGGCCGCGTGGTGTTCATTCCGCCCGGAACGTGCCGGATCATGACGGCGGAACGTTCCGGCCTCCCGAAGAGGAAGGGCTGCTGGCGGGCCACCTGCGCTTCCGCCACTATAGTCCAGTTGTTCGACCTCCTCGCGCTGCCCGACCGAAGCTGCAGGCGCAAGTTCAGGCAGGACAACCGTCAATCGGTTCGCGTGCCCATATTAGGACAGCTGATTTGCGGCGGATTGGTCAATGCCGAGGCAGGTGACAAAGGTCGGCTCGGTCCGGCAATGGGCTTGCGAGCCAACAACAGGTGCTGGCTGACCTCGCGCTTCAAGTTCTCTTGTCGTTGTGATTGACGTATATGTCCGGGCGGTCGCGCAGCCTGCCGAGACCATGAAGCCACGCTACAAATGGCAAAACGAGCCTCACGATCATGTTGTATACGTGGAAACGGGCACTTTCATGCGGATCTGCGCCAAAGACGTTTTGTCGCCGCTCCTGACTTCTCGGTATTCCAGAGTTCGAGCAGCAGCACAGATTATTCGGAACGCATGGCCTGCACCCACTTTTTGGACATCTTCCTCGACCTTTGATGTTCAGGGGTATGGACGGTGCGCCAAGGCTTAGAAGGACTGGGCAGGCGACGAACGGGCAGAGCAGCGCCCGGTCAGGCACCAGAAATGCGCAAAGGCAGCTTGCTGATGATGCAAGCTGCCTTTGTCTGCTTTTGCAGGCGACTGGTCATTCCTTAAAGCAGGAAGTCGCTTGCGGTGAGTGTGTGGAGGCCGTTCAGGATCAGGTTGAAATCAACGCCGGGGCTTCCGTTGGTTTCCCCCTGGACATAGGTCAGCGAGTTCTGCGTGTCCTGGTAGAAGGCAAGGTCACCTGCCTTCGACAGCCAGTTCGACCCGATAAACTTGAAGGCCTGGTCACCCGAGAGGGCCTCGACCGCGTCAATGGCCCGCAGGTCGATGATGTCTCCCTTCTGGAAGTCCGCGATCCTGTCCACGCCCGGATTGATCCCGAACCGGAAGGTGTCGTTTCCTGCGCCGCCCCACAGGACGTCGTTCCCTGTCCCGCCATCCAGCGTATCATTGCCTGTGCCGCCCCACAGTTCGTCATTTCCTGCGCCACCCAGAAGACGGTCGTTGCCGCCTTGGCCCCGGATCGTGTCGTTGCCGCCACGTCCATCGATGACCTCGGCCAGATCGCTGCCGACGATCGTCTCGGCTGCACTGGTGCCGGTGAACTGCGTCCCCGCAAAGGTGGGGGTGGGCGCGGCGGGCGTGGTTGCCACAGGAGGTGACGTCAGGATGAAGTCCGAGGCCGTGAAGGTCCGCAGGCCGTTGACCCGGATGCTGAAGTCAAAATTGCCGTCTCCGTTCGTGTCGCCCTGGATATAGGTCACGCCGTTGACCGTATCCTGATAGGCGCCAAGATCGCCCGCCTGCGCCAGCCAGTTCGAGCCGACGAAGCGGAAGGACTGCATGCCGTCGCGGGTGGTATCCGCATCCATCTGGCTGAGATCGATCTTGTCGCCGGTCTGGAAGTCCATGATGCGGTCCGCGCCATGCCCTGCCA
>VGDE01000090.1 GCA_016869875.1 Alphaproteobacteria bacterium | reverse complement strand
TCGCCTGCGGGCGGTTGGACCGCCTGGCAAGGGAGTCTCTCATGCTGAACAACATCGGCCTTCCGGGCCTTCTTCTGATCGCGGTCGTCGTGCTGGTCCTGTTCGGGCGCGGCAAGATCTCGTCCCTGATGGGCGAGGTCGGCAAGGGCATCACCGCCTTCAAGAAGGGCGTCAAGGATGGCAGCGAGGAAATCGAGAACGCCGCCGCCGAGCCGCGCGATACACCCCGCGACACGCTGGCCCGTGACCCGCTGGCCCGTGACCTGCCGGGCGAACGCGCCCGGGACGTGACGCCGCATGGCACCACTGCGCCCGGCCCTCACACGACCGACCGCGGCTAAGCCCGAAAGGCGCGTCCCATGCTGGACATCGGCTGGACCGAACTGCTTTTGATCGGCGTCGTCGCGCTGATCGTGGTCGGTCCCAAGGACCTGCCGCATCTGTTCCACACCCTGGGCCGGATCACGTCCCGCGCACGCTCGATGGCGCGGGAGTTCAGCTCGGCCATGGAAGATGCCGCCAAAGGGTCTGGACTGGACGAGGCGGCGAACTCGTTGCGCGACGTGAAGAACCTGACCTCGAAGAAGGGGCTGGGTCTGGATGCCTTGGACCGCGCAACCGAGCGGTTCGAGAAATGGGACCCCAAGCGTCCGACGCCGCACAAAGGCGCGCAGCCCGATCCCTCTTCCCCGACAACGCCCGCAGCCGCGGCAACGTCTGCCAGTGCCGCGCCCGCCAGTCCCGCCTCCGCCGGGCCTGCGAGCCCTGGGACTGCGGACACGCTGCCGGCTCCGGCACCAGCCGTCGCTGCGCCGCAACGCCGCCTGCATGCCGTGCGCCGGTCCGACATGAAGGACGAGTGACGTGGCCACCAAAACCCCCAAGCCTGACGACCTGGACGACAGTTCGGCCCCGCTGATCGAGCATCTGGCCGAGCTTCGGACCCGAATCATCTGGTCCATGGTCGCCTTCATCACGGCGATGGTGCTGTGCTACACGGTCTGGAACCCGATCTATAACTTCCTGACGCAGCCGATCTGTCACGCCCTTGAAGACCGCGGCCAGGAATGCGGCCTGATCCTGCTGAAGCTGCAGGAAGGCTTCTTTGTGGCGATCCGGATCTCTCTGCTGGGGGGCTTTGTGCTGGCCTTTCCGATCATCGCCTACCAGATGTGGCGTTTTGTGGCGCCGGGGCTTTATCGCAACGAAAAGGCGGCGTTTCTGCCGTTCCTGGTTGCCTCGCCCGTGATGTTCCTGATCGGGGCCGCCTTTGCCTTTTATGTCATCCTGCCGATGGCCTATGACTTCTTCCTGGGCTTTCAGCAGGGGCCGCTGCAACTGCCTGATGATGCGGCCACGGCCACAGCCCCAAGGCCTGCGACGCCGCTGGCGGCCATCGTCTTCCAGGGCTCGGTTGACGAATACCTGTCGCTGACCACCAAGTTCATCCTCGCCTTTGGCCTCAGCTTCCAGTTGCCGGTCCTGCTGACGCTGATGGGGCGCGCGGGATTGGTATCCGCGGCGGGTTTGGCCTCGGTGCGCCGCTATGCGGTGCTGGCCATCCTGGTTCTGGCCGCCGTTGCGACGCCCCCTGACGTGATTTCCCAGGTGGTGCTGTTCACCGTCGTCTATGGGCTTTACGAGATTTCCATCCAGCTGGTGAAGCGGATCGAGCGCAAGCGCGAGGCCGAGTTGCGCGCACAGGGCCTGTGGGTCGAGGACGACACGTGAGCCAGCGGCCCCTGGACCGCATTGCCGCGGCGCTGGAGCGTCTGGCGCCGCCCCCGGTGCCTATTCCCGACTTCGCCCAGGCGACGGCCTATGTCTGGCATCCCGATCCGGACCGGCTGGAGCCTGTCGCGGCCGTGGACAGGGTTGATCTGGTTCAGCTGATCGGCATTGATCGCGCGCGGCAGACGCTTTTGGCCAACACGTTGCAGTTTGCCCGCGGCCACGGCGCCAACAACGCCTTGCTGTGGGGCGCGCGCGGCATGGGAAAATCGTCACTGGTCAAGGCGGTCCATGCCGAGGCGGTGGCCCAGGGCCTGCCGCTGGTGCTGGTCGAGATCGCGCGCGATGACCTGGCTTCCGTGGGGCGGCTGCTGGCCGTCCTGGGCGGGGCAACGGCGCACCGGTTCCTGCTGTTTTCCGACGACCTGTCCTTTAGCCATGACGACACGCAGTACAAGTCGCTGAAGGCGGTGCTGGACGGGGGCATCAGCGGGCGGCCCTCGAACGTGATCCTCTACGCGACATCCAACCGCCGGCACCTGATGCCGCGCGACATGATCGACAATGAGCGGGCCACGGCCATCCATCCCGGCGAAGCGGTCGAGGAAAAGGTTTCCCTGTCTGACCGCTTCGGGCTGTGGCTGGGCTTTCATCCTTGCGACCAGGATCAGTATCTGGCGATGATCGACGGTTATTGCGCCACCTACGGGCTGGTCATCGATCCCGCGGAGTTGCGGGCAGAGGCGATCGAATGGCAGGCGACGCGCGGGGGGCGGTCGGGCCGGGTGGCCTGGCAGTTCTTCACCGATCTGGCCGGCCGCCATGACATTGCCGTCTAGGGCCATGACAGGCTTGCGGTGCGCCGGGCCGATCCGGTTCATCACGCCATGAACATCCGCAGCGGATCATCCGTGCTGACGGGAACGCGCATCCGTGAGCGGCGGCTTGTCCTGTCGCGGCGGCAGGCGGACGTCGCGCGCGAGGTCGGAATCTCGGCAGCCTACCTGAACCTGATCGAGCACAACCGCCGCCCCGTCGGCCCCGAGATGATCGCGCGGCTGGCAAAGGTTCTTGACGTTCCCGCCGACGAGCTTGCGGAAGGACGCGAAGAGGTCCGCATTGCGGCGCTTCGCGAGGCCGCGGTTCATCCGGCCGGTGCGGCCGCAGCGCCCGAACTGGAGCAGGTGGCCGAATTCATCGCCCGTTTTCCGGGCTGGGCCGAACTGCTGGTCGCCCAGTCGCGCCAGGTGAGGGCGCTGGAGCGGCAGCTGGTGGATCTGTCGGACCGCATGACGCAGGACCCTTACCTGCTGACCACGCTGCACGAGGTTCTGTCCGCCGTCACCTCGCTTCGTTCGACCGCCGCCATCCTCGCGGAAGAGCAGGACATCTCCGATGACTGGCGCCAACGGTTCCATACCAACCTTTACCAGGACAGCCGGCGGCTGTCGCAGACGGCGCAGGGGCTTGTGGCCTATCTGGACAGTTTCGAAACCGAGGGCAACGCGGCCACCCCGCAGGAGGAGGTCGAGGCCTGGCTGGCCTCTGACGCCTCACGCACGGGCGCGCTCGACATGCTGGTATCGGATGCGGCGCGCGATCTGGCAATGACGCTTGGCAGGACATTGGAGGCCGATCGCGCGGCGCTGCCGGATGCCCGGCTGACCAAGGCCGTCGCGACGGGCGGCGCCGCCCTGGACCCGGTTCAGCTGGCCGTGACGCTTGGCCTGCCCCTGGACCTGGTGATGCGCCGCCTGGGGGACCTGCGCCCGGAAGGTTATGAGCGGGCGGGTCTGCTGATCTGCGACGCGTCCGGCGTGCCCACGCTGCGGCGGGCGGCCTCGGGCTTTCCTCTGCCGCGTCCGGGCGACAACTGCGCGCTCTGGCCGCTCTACCAGGCGCTTGCAATGCCGCAGGTGGCGCTGTCGCGCGTGATCGTCACCCCGGAGGGCCGTAGTTTCCGCGCCCTCAGCTATGCCACGCGCAGCCAGCCGGAGGGACTGGAGGGGCCGGTGCTGACCACCGCGCTGATGCTGCTGCTGCCCACCGAAGACGAGGCGCCTTCGGATGCCCTGCTTGTGGGACCGGCCTGCCGGATCTGCCCGCGCCCGGACTGCCCGGCCCGGCGCGAACCCTCGATCCTGGTGCCGCAGGCCAGTGTGCGGACCCCTCGTTCCTGACCAACCGGCCTTTGACACGTGCCCGTGATCCGGCCCATTATCAACGGGCTTGACCGGGGAGGGGCAGAGCCTGATGGAACTGGACATCCTGATGATCGAGGACGAGCCCAACATCGCCGAGGCGGTACGCTTCATCCTGACGCGCGAAGGATGGCGCGTCGATCTGCATCCGGACGGTGCCGGCGGTCTGGAGGCCATCGCCCAGCAGCGCCCGCGCCTGGTGATCCTTGACCTGATGCTGCCGAACCGGTCGGGGGCCGAGATCCTGGACGACCTGCGCGCGGCGGGCGACCGTGAATTGGCGGCGACGCCGGTTCTGATGCTGACGGCCCGCGGACAGGCCGTCATGGCCGGCGGCCAGGCCGATGCGGTGCTGTCCAAGCCATTCGACAACGAGGACCTGCGCGCCATCGTGCGCCGGATGCTGGCATGAGGAGGGCCGCCTGATGCCCGACCGGCCGCTGTTCCTGGAACGCGCCTCGTTCCACCGGCGCCGCCTGGGGGATGCCGCGCGCGTACTCCCGGTGCTGGCGGCGCTGCTGTTCCTGGTCCCGGTCTGGTGGGTCCCGCAGAACGTCAGCTTTGCGGGCGGTGCGGTGTGGATCTTTGGCCTTTGGGGCGTCCTGGTCATGGCGATCTGGGCGTTGCACCGCGCGCTGCTGCGCGCCGAGGCGGCAACACCGCATGCGACCGACGCGGCCGCCCCGCCCGGTCCCGCAGTCGAACCGGATCAGACCGATGCCTTTTGAGGGGCTGGTCGCCGCCTGCCTGGTCTATGTCGCGCTGATGTTCGCCATCGCCTATGCGGCCGATCGCGCGGCCGAGCGGGGGCATGTGCGTTGGCTTGACCATCCGCTGGTCTATACCCTGTCGCTGTCGGTCTATTGCTCGGCCTGGACCTTCTATGGCGCGGTCGGATATGCCTCGCGGTCGGGGCTCGAGTTCCTGACGATCTACCTGGGACCAACCATTGTCTTCACGGGCGCATGGTGGGGCCTGCGACGGCTGGTGCGCGTGGCGCGGATGCACCATGTCACCTCGGTCGCGGACCTGATCTCGGCGCGGTTCGGCAAGTCGAACCCTTTGGCGGCGATCGTGACGCTGATCGCGGTCATCGCCTCGACCCCCTATATAGCGCTGCAACTGCAATCCGTGCGGCTGTCCTTCGAGGTCTTTGCCACCGACGGGCCGAACGGCGCGGCGCTGGATGACGGAGCCTTTGGCGGCACCGGATTGTGGGTCGCGGCGGGCCTGGCACTGTTCACCATCCTTTTCGGCACCCGCAACCTTGCCGCCGACGAACGCCATCATGGCGTCGTGACCGCCATCGCGCTGGAGGCGATCATAAAGCTGCTGGCCTTTGTCGCGCTTGGCATCTTTGTGGTCTGGGGCCTCGCGGATGGCCCTGCCGACGTCCTGTCGCGCATGTCCCGCGCTGCCGCCGATCCGCAAACGGCCGAAGGCTGGGTGCTGCAACCCGACCGGTGGACGGTGCTGATCCTTGTCTCGGCGGCTGCCATCCTGACCTTGCCGCGCATGTTCCAGGTGATGGTGGTCGAGGCCGCCGACGAAGAGCGGCTGCATGTCGCGGGCTGGGCCTTTCCGGCCTACCTGTTCGCCATGTCGCTTTTCGTGCTGCCCATCGCGGTGATGGGGCGCGAACTGCTGCCAGCGGGTGAAAACCCGGATCTTTACGTCCTGACCCTGCCCGTGGCCGCCGGACAGGACATGCTGGCGCTGCTGGTCTTTCTGGGCGGCTTTTCGGCCGCGACCTCCATGGTCGTCGTGTGCGCCATTGCGGTTGCGACAATGGTGTCGAACCACTGGCTGGTGCCCGCCTGGCTGGCCCTGCGGCAGATCCCGGCCGGGGACGAGGCCGACGACCTGCGCAGCTTTGTCCTGAACGCGCGGCGACTTGCGATCCTGGCAGTGATGGCGGCGGGCTGGGTGTATCATCAGGCGTCGGGGGGGACTGCCGCCTTGGCCGCGATGGGCCTAGTGGCCTTTACCGGCATGGCGCAGGTGCTGCCGGCCATGATCGGTGGGTTGCTGTGGCGGGGCGCCAACCGCAAGGGCGCCTATGCCGGCATCGGCTCGGGGCTGGTGCTGTGGATGTCGCTGCTGTTCCTGCCGTCGGTAGGGATTGGCGGCCCGCTGCCGGTGCCCGAAGGCATGGATGCCTGGGCCGCGACCGTCATGCTGTGCCTGACGCTGAACACGCTGGCCTTTGTCGGCGTGTCGATCTTTGGCTTTCCCGACCCGGTCGAGCGGTTGCAGGGCCTGTCGTTCGTTTCAGCGGTCGAGCCGATCCGCCACAGCCGCATGATGCGGGCCGATGACCGCGCCGAGCCGCTGCTGGCCATGGCGCGCAGGGTCTGGGGTGCCGAACGTGCACTGCGCTATTTTGAATCCGAGGCGCGGTCGCAGGGCAAGTCCGGCTATCTGCCCGATCTGACGCCCCGTTTCCTGACCCGGCTCGAGCGGCGGCTGGCGGGATCGATCGGCTCGGCCACGGCCCACGCCATGGTCGATCGCGTGGCCGGGGGTGTGGCCCTGACCGTCTCCG
The DNA here is from genome assembly GCA_016869875.1 of Alphaproteobacteria bacterium. Classification (GTDB taxonomy): domain Bacteria; phylum Pseudomonadota; class Alphaproteobacteria; order Rhodobacterales; family Rhodobacteraceae; genus Paracoccus. The sequence continues at coordinate 6,135 of VGDE01000090.1, read as the reverse complement.
ACCTGCTGCAGGTGGCGGACGAGGCGCAGCGTGCCAAAGAGGAAACGCAGCGCCTGGAGGCAGCGCGCGCCGAACTGGCCCGCACTGCGCGGCAACTGCGCGAGGCCAATGACAAGCTGACCGCGCTGTCGGTGCAGAAGGATGCCTTTCTGGGCCAGATCAGCCACGAACTGCGCACCCCCATGACCTCGGTCCGCGCCTTTTCCGAGATCCTCAAGGACCCTTCGCTGACCGCGGAAGAGCGGACCCGCTTTGCCGGGATCATCCACACGGAGGCCGGCCGGCTGACGCGTCTGCTGGACGACCTGCTGGACCTGTCGGTTCTGGAAAGCGGGCGCGCGCAGCTGAACGTGTCGGCTGCCAACCTGCACGACGTGATCACGCGCGCGCTCAGCGCCGCCTCGGCCACCCGGTCCGAACGCGGGTTCCTGATCGACCGCGACCTTCCGTCCGAGCATCTGGCCATCATCACCGATGTCGACCGCCTGCTGCAGGTGCTGATCAACGTCATCAGCAATGCGCGAAAATACTGCGATGCCGTCCACCCGGTGCTGATCATCCGCGTGCGCCGCCCCGAGGCAGGCGGCGCCGTCATCGACATCGTGGACAACGGCAGCGGCATCGACAGCGGCCGGCAGTCGCTGATCTTTGAAAAGTTCGCGCGCCTGAACGATCCGGCGCGGGCGGGCGGGGCGGGGCTTGGCCTGGCCATCTGCCGGGAGATCATGCTGAACCTGGGCGGAGAGATCAGCTATCTTCCCGGGCAGGGAGGGGCCGCGTTCCGCATCCTGCTGCCGCCGCGCCCGCCGGTACAGGCGGGAATGGGGCAGGACGTCTCGGGAACGGTGTCTGGCAGGCTGGAGGGTTAACCGTTTCTCAACCTCGTTCGGCGACAGTGCCAACAGGACAGCAGATTCGGATGCGACATGACCCAAGCAGACCTCAGTGACGGCGTCACGCGCCCGCCCAAAGGCTCGGGCGTGCTGCGCGGGATGCTGCAGGCCCGCCACAACGTCAAGTTGGGTCAAGGCGGCGCCCCCCAGCTGCCACAGCCTCCCGCCCAGACACCGGCAAGGGCCGCTGCCACGGCCGTGGGACGGGCTGCCGACCGGCTCTACGGGCTGGCCGTGCAGCCGCTTTCGGTTCAGCCCGGCGCGCTGACGCTGGCGGAACTGCCCGAACTGTTGCCGGACCTGCCCCTTGTCGCCGTTCTTCAGGGTCCGGGCGAAAACCTTGGCGCAATCGCACTATGTCCCCAGACCGTCGCCGCGCTGATCGAGGTCCAGGCCTTGGGCCGAGTCACCTCGCGTCCGGTCGAGAGGCGGCGCCCGACGCGCAGCGACGCCATGCTGTGCGCCGACTTCATCAACCTGCTGCTGACGGAACTACCGGTCGAGCTGGAAGGAATGGAAGGGTTCGAGGCGATCGCGGGATATCGCTTCATGACATATCTCGAGGATGCACGGCCGCTGTCGCTGATGCTCGAGGATCGCCCTTATCGCAGCCTTGCGCTGGACCTGCGGCTTGGCGCGGGGGAACATCGGGACGGGCAGGTGCTGCTGGCGCTGCCGCAGTCGCCGCCGACGGCACGCCCGCATCCCGAACCTGCCGCTCCGCCCTCGCCCCAGATCGCGCTGCCCGAGCCGCCCGCCCCCCGCGCGCGGCCGACGCTGCAGCCCGCAATGCAGGACGTGCCGGTCAAGCTGGTCGGCGTGCTCTGCCGGCGAACCGTGACCTTGGCCGAACTGCGCGCGCTGACGCAAGGACGCCTGCTGCATCTGCCGCGGGCTTGCCTGCACCAGGCGACGCTGGAGACGACAACGGGACAGGTTCTGGCGCAAGGCAAGCTGGGCGAGGCCGAGGGCTGTCACGCCATCCGCCTGCGCGATCCTGCCGAGGCCATCCCCGAAGCGGAGACGGGCGGGCCCGACCTGGACACGCTGCTGCATGCCGCGCAGGCGCCGGTCGATCTGTCGCAGCCGGATGTCTTTCGCATGTCCGACGAAGGCGCCGGCGCCCTGATCGCATTCGGCGCGGCGGACTTCGGCAGCTGAGATTGCCCGCTTGGGCGCTTTTTCCTTGAATTCCGCGCGATCCGGCCGCATGTAACGTCGGTCCCGAATCTTGCGGGATGATCATGATGGAGTGACCATGGCCAAGGAAGAAATGCTCGAATTCCCCGGCGTCGTGAAGGAACTCCTGCCCAATGCGACATTCCGGGTCGAGCTTGAAAACGGCCATGAGATCATTGCACATATGGCAGGAAAGATGCGCAAGAACCGCATTCGCGTTCTGGCCGGCGACAAGGTTCAGGTGGAAATGAACACCTATGACCTGACCAAGGGGCGTATCAATTACCGCTTCAAATAAGCTGTCGGTCGCGGCAGCCGACATGACCAAAGCGCCTGCGCCGAGGCTGATCCTGGGTTCCGCCAGCCCTCGCAGGTTGGAACTGCTGGCCCAGATCGGCATCGCCCCGCAGGACCTTCGCCCGGCAGACATCGACGAGACACCCCGCAGGGCCGAAACCCCCCGGGATTACGTTCGCCGCATGGCGGCCGAAAAGGCGGCTGCGCTGGATCTGTCGCCCGACGAGGCCCTGCTGACGGCCGACACGACGGTTGCGGTCGGGCGCCGCATCCTTGGCAAGCCGGCCGACCGGGACGAGGCCGCCGCCTTCATGCGCCTGATGTCAGGCCGTAGGCACGTCGTGCTGACAGCCATGGCCCTGCGCCATGGGCCGCGTACGGCTGTGCGGCTGGTCGAGACCAAGGTGCGGATGCGCAGCATCGACGAGCCGTCCTTGCAGCGTTATCTCGACATCGGCGACTGGCAGGGCAAGGCGGGGGCCTATGCCATCCAGGGCGCCGCCGCAGCCTTCATTCCATGGATCGAAGGCTCGTTTTCGGCCGTGGTGGGGCTTCCCTTGTCGGAAACCGCGGCGATGCTGGCTGCCATCGGTATCCATCCCGCCCCGAAAGGAGACGCCAGATGAAGGGTCGCCAGGTTGTTCTGGGCCATCTGTTCGGACAAGAGGCTGCCGCGTTGATGCAGGACGGCCAGCTGATCGACCTGCTTGTCAGCCCTGAGGCGCTGACGCCTCTGGCCCCGGGCGCAATTTGCCGAGCCGAGGCGGATCGGCTGATGAAGGGGCAGGGCGGCATCTTCGTGCGCCTGCCCGAGGGTCAGACAGGCTATCTGCGCGATCGCAAGGGCATCTCCCAGGGCAAGCCGGTGCTGGTGCAGGTTGCCGGCGTGGCCGAGGACGGCAAGGCCGTTCCCGTGACCACGCGCCTCTTGTTCCGCGGTCGGCATGCGCTGGTGACGCCCGACGCGCCGGGCGTCAACGTGTCGCGGCGCATCCGCATCGAGGAGCGGCGCGACGCGCTGGCCGCCATTGGGCGCGATCTCTTGGGCGGGCGGGTGCATGGCCTGATCCTGCGCAGCGCAGCCGCCGATGCCGATGACGATGAGGTTGCCGACGAACTGGCCGAGCTTCTGGACTTGGCTGACCGGATTTGTGCAGAAAGCTCTGGCGAGGCTGAACTGCTTCTGGATGCCGCGACGCCTTGGGAACAGGCCTGGATGGACTGGGCTGATCCCGCGCCCGACGCAGTGGAAGAGGGCGATGACAGCTTCGGGCGTTGCGGCGTCCTTGAGGCGGTCGACGCCCTGCTGTTGCCCCGTGTGGCTCTGCCTGGCGGTGCCAGTGCCTTTATCGAGACAACCCGGGCCGTGGTTGCCGTCGATGTCAATACGGGCAATGACAGTTCGCAGGCGGCAGGTCTCAAGGCGAACGTCGCCTTGGCGCGTGATCTTCCCCGGCAGCTTGCACTGCGTGGCTTGGGCGGTCAGATCGTCATCGATTTCGCCCCTATGCCCAAGCGCGACCGGGCGACGCTGGACCAGGTCCTGCAGGGAGCTTTCCGGACCGCCGGCTCGGAAGTTACCTTGGTCGGTTGGACGGCCATGGGGCTTTACGAGTTGAACCGCAAGCGCGACCGCCTGCCTTTGGCGCGCCTCGCATCCGCTGCCAAGGGTATGTGATGGCCTGTCCCATCTGCGGAAAATCAAGCCAGCCCAAGTACCGGCCTTTCTGCTCCAAGCACTGCGCCGATGTTGACTTGGCGAAATGGCTCCGGGGGGATTACGTGATCCCAGGTCCCCCGTTGGACGAACTGTCGTCAGATGAAAACAAAGACGAGTGATTTGTAACTCAAGCGCAAGAGCATTTTGCACAGTTGTTTTACATGGCGTTGTTGCAGAACTCCAACCTGCCGCGGGATTCACGCGGGCTGGCTGGTAGGGTAAGCGTCCTGCCATGAGCAAACCTGAGGCTGCGCGCTACCGCATGACGAACTGGAAGTCCTGCAATGACGCACGAGGCGGCGCGGCTCGCTGCTGATCTGGCTGGACAAGGAGATGGCATGGCTGGCGGACAGAGCGGGGCGACCTGGCCGTCCGCCCGCGGGATGTTTCCGATCGGCTCGAGCAGGCGGCGGTTGTTGAACCAATAAACCCATTCGGGGGTGGCATATCCGACGGCCCCGAAATTCCGCCATGGCCCGCGTCGATGGATTGGACTATCCCCACTGAGTGGTCCGGATTGATTGTTAGTGCATCGCCGGTCTTGGGTTCAATGGGACAACGGTTTCCGGTGCGGGTGGGCGGTAGCCAAGTGAGCTGTGCGGCCTGATCGTGTTGTAGTGGCGGCGCCAACGCTCGATCAGGATCTGGGCTTTCCGGAGCGAATAGAAGACCTCTGCGTTCAGGAATTCCTCGCGGAACCGGGCATTGAAGCTCTCACAATAACCATTTTCCCAAGGTGATCCTGGCTCAATGAAAGCGGTCTTGGCGCCAACGGCCGTGATCCAGTTTCGCACCTGCGTGGCAATGAATTCTGCGCGATTGTCAGATCTTGTGAACTCCGGCGGTCCCCCCATCATGAACAGGTCCGTCAAGGTATCGACCACGTCCGTAGAATTCAGCTTGCGCTCGACACGGATCACCAGCGCCTCCTTTGTGAACTCGTCAATGATATTCAGCGTGCGGAAGAGCCGCCCGTCCTGCGTCCGGTCCTGCACGAAGTCGTAAGACCAGACATGGTTCGCACGCTCCGCCGGAGCCGGACACAGGACCCGTCGTTCAACCATAGCCGTCCCTTCTTTGTCTGTTTTTGCGGGACGCCTCACGCCCTTCGCGCCGCCATATCCGCTCCACGCGCTTATGGTTCACATGCCAGCCGGCGTTGTTCAGCAGTCCGGTGATCATCCGATAGCCATATCGCCCGTAAGTGCGAGCGAGCGCGATGATGTCTTCCGTCAGCCGCTCTTCGTCCCGGGTGTCGCAGGGAACCTTGCGGTTCGCGTCGAGCGGTGCTGACCAAGTGTGCGGCAGGCGCGGCGCTCGCATATGCCGAGTGCCTGCCGCACATGGTCGATGCACATGCGACGGCGCGAAGGGCTTAGAAGTTTCCCCGAGCAGCCTCCGCCAGGATCGTTCGGCACGGCCTTGAACCAGTGGCGGCTCGCGCCTCACTGTCCAAGGTCAGATCCGATACTGCGCGCCGCAGCCTCTGGTTCTCCGTCTCAAGCTCCTTGAGCCGCTTGAGCTGGTCTCGGTTCATGCCGCCATACTGCTTGCGCCAGCGGTAGTAGGTTTACTGGCTCACCCCAATCTGGCGAACGGCATCGCCGATTGATGCTCCTTGCCCTTGCAGCACCTCAACCTGCCGAAGCTTCAGCACAATATCCTCGGCCCTCTCCCGCTTTCCTGCCATCTCTGGTCCTCCTGAACGGGATAATTCTACCCCAGTTCGTGAACCACTTCAGTGAGGGCACTTTAGGATGACCTCGGCCTTGAAGAGCCCGTTGATGGTTTCCGCCAGAGCGTTGTCACGGCTGTCGCCGACGGCGCCGACAGAGGGCTCGATGCCCGCCTCGCCCCGTCTCTCGGTGTATTTGATCGACAGGTATTGCGACCCGCGGACGGAATGGTGGACCAGCCCCACGCCCTTGTCCGGGCGGCGATCGTGAACAGCCTGCTCCAGGGCGTCGAGCACGAGGCCTGCCTGCGCTGTTTGGCTTGCCCGCCCGCCGACGATCCGGCGGGCGTAGGCGTCGATGACAAAGGCTG
>VGDE01000089.1 GCA_016869875.1 Alphaproteobacteria bacterium | reverse complement strand
CGGCCTGCGCGCGCGTCAACGCATGGACATCGGCGGCGTCAATGTGTCCAATTTGTTCAGGTCCTTTCCCAGCGCACGCATGGTGTCGACGGTCACGCCATATTTCGTGGCCCCGCCCGGGTCATCGGGGTCGTTCACATGCCCCCCTCTCGCGCAACGATCTCGTGCGCAATCTGCTCGACGCTTTTCATGAAACCCCCAATCCTTGGTGCAGCCGGGTGCCGGCCACATCGCGGAATGCTGGCGCGATGGGATTAACCGCCCGTTAACCTTGCGGGCGTTGCGTCAGCTGCCGGGCTGCTGGTAAACGCCCGTGGCCTTCAGCGTGTCCACGACTTCACGCGGCATGTAGGTTTCATCGTGCTTTGCCAGCAGTTCGCGCGCCTCGAACCTGCCGTCGCGATACCAGCCTTTCGCAATGGTGCCCTGCCCTTCGGTAAAAAGGTCCGGACGCGGGTCGCCGCCGACATAGGTCACCGGAACTTCGGCCGCGCCATCGGTGATGACGAAGTCAAACGCCACCCCTGTGCCGTTGACGATCGAACCCTCCTTGACCAGCCCCCCCAGTTGAAAGAACTCTTCGGGCTCTGGGGCGGCCTCTGTCACCTGGCTGGGTGAACGGTAAAGGTTGATACCATCGCTGAAGCCGTAGCCGATCAGGCTGACGGCGATCACGAGGGCCACCGACGCGGCCGCCAGCACCTGGATGCGCCGCTGCTTCTTGAGTGATTTCATCCCGGCCATGTTTCCCCCTTTATGTCAGGCTGCCTCGAAGCGGATCGGGCGGCGCAGGAACTGCGTGGCCTTGCCCGACACGCGCACCGGATCGCCCGTGGTCAGAAATTTCGAAACCCGGCCCGATCCGGTGAATTCGGGCCTGCGGGTCAGATAGTCGGCCAGGCTTTCGGCGACCAGCCCCGCCTGGCTGTAGACCTTGACCTGCGGCCCGAGGGCGCGCTGAAAGGACTCCTCCATCAGCGGGTAATGGGTGCAGCCCAGAACCGCCGCCTCGGGATGCGGCATCCGGCGCTTGAGGGCCTCGACATGGCTGGTCACCAGCGCATCGGCCAGAATTTCATCTCCCATTTCAATGGCATCCACCACGCCGCCGCAGGGCTGCGCTTCGACATCGACGCCCACGGCCCGAAATGCCAGTTCGCGCTGAAAGGCCCGGCTGGCGACAGTGGCAGGGGTGGCAAACAGCGCCACGTTGTTCACGGCAACCCGCCGGGGCGGCGAATTGTCGCCCCAGGCCCGCTCGGTCAGGGCCTCGATCATCGGGACAAAGACGCCCAGCACCCGCTTGTCCGCAGGCAGCCAGGTTTCCTGCATCCGCCGCAGAGCGGCGGCGCTGGCGGTGTTGCAGGCCAGGATCACCAGGTCGCAGCCTTCGGCCCAAAGCCGCTCGACCCCGGCACAGGTCAGGGCAAAGATGTCGTCGGGCGTGCGGACGCCATAGGGCGCATGGGCATTGTCGCCCAGATAGACCAGCGGCAGGTCGGGCAGGCGCGCGGCAATGGCGTGATGCACGGTCAGGCCGCCCAGTCCCGAATCGAATACGCCTACCGCCATGATCTGATCTCCTGCTCCGCGTGCCGTTCTTCATAGGGCGACACGCGGGGCTTGAAAATGACTCAGATCATTCAGCGGCTTCACGGATGGGTGCATGGCCCGCGCGGAACTGCGCCAGCAGTTCCGCCCTTCTCTCGGCCGCGGCGTCGGCAGCCTTGTCCTTGACCGGACCATAGCCACGCACGGACAGGGGCAGCTGCGCCAGTTCGACGGCCACCGGCAGGGTGGCATCCGTGACGTCCCTGAACAGTTCCGCCATGTCCGTTTCGAACTGCCGGATCATGGCGCGTTCGCGCTTGCGCTCGGCACTATGGCCGAACGGGTCCAGCGGCGTCCCGCGCAGCCCCTTCATCGCGGCCAGGACTCGAAACCCGCGCAGGACCCAAGGCCCGAACTCGCGCTTTCGCGGCCGGCCGTCCGCGTCCTTGCCCGACAGCATGGGCGGCGCCAGGTGCAGGGACAGCCGCACATCGCCTTCCCACCGTGCAGCGATCTGCTCCGCAGTGCTCAGGTGCAGACGGGCGACCTCGTATTCATCCTTGTAGGCCAACAGCTTGTAGTAGCTTCTTGCGACGCTGCCACGCAGGGGCGCGGGTGCCGCATCGACCAGCTTGCGATAACGTCGGGCCAGCCGCGCTCCCTGATACTCCACCAGCCGCTTGGCACGATACTCGACGGGATCGGCGGGCAGTTGCGTCACCTCGGCGGGCCTGCCGGCCTGATCCGGATGAAGCATCGCCCAACGCCCGATCTGGAAGGCCCGCTGGTTCTCGGCAACCTTGGCCCCGTTCAACCGGATCGCCTCCATGATCGCGCCTTCGGACAGCGGGATCAGCCCCTGCTGCCAGCAGGCACCCAGCACCAGCATGTTGGAGTAGATCGAATCTCCCAACATCCGCAGCGCCAGGTCGTTGGCATCGAAAAACGCCACCCGATCCTTCAGCCGCGCCTCCAGCGACAGGCGCAACCGGTCCGACGGCACCTGGAAATCCCGGAAGCGGGTAAAGTCGCCGGTGATGATCTCGTGATCGTTCACCACCGCCCCGGTGCGTCCCTGCGTCATCAGGCCCACGGTCTTGGCGCCCGCCGTCACGACCAGGTCGCCGCCGATCACGCAATCGGCCTCGCCGACGGCCACGCGGATCGCGCTGATGTCCTCCGGTCGGTTGGCCAGGCGCAGGTGGATATGCACCGCCCCGCCCTTCTGCGCCAGTCCCGCCATCTCCATCATGCCGGCGCCCTTGCCGTCCATATGCGCCGCCTGCGCAAGAACCGCGCCGATCGTGACGACCCCGGTGCCGCCGACGCCGGTGATGACCACATTGTGCGTTCCCCGGATCGCGGGCAGCACGGGGTCAGGCAGCGCGGGCAGGTCGAACGCTTCGGCCTGGGCACGGCGCAGCTTGCCGCCGCGGACCGAGACAAAGCTGGGGCAGAAGCCCTTGACGCAGCTGAAATCCTTGTTGCAGCTGGACTGGTCGATCTGCCGCTTGCGGCCAAGCTCCGTGTCCAGCGGCACGATCGACACGCAGTTCGACTGGACCGAGCAGTCGCCGCAGCCTTCGCAGACCTCGGGGTTGATCCAGACGCGGCGATCGGGGTCGGGGAACTGACCCTTTTTCCGGCGTCGCCGCTTTTCGGCGGCGCAGGTCTGGATGTACAGGATGGCGCTGACACCTGGCGCGCCCTCCAGTTCGCGCTGGACGTTCAGCATCTCGGCCCGCTCTTCAAAGCGCAGGTTTGCGGGGAACGCGGCGCGATCCACGTCCTCCTTTTCGTCATATACGACGACCAGCGGCTTTACACCCATCGCCACCAGTTCACGCGCGATCTGCGGCGCCGTCAGCCCGCCTTCGTTCGGCTGGCCTCCGGTCATGGCAACCGCATCGTTGTAAAGGATCTTGTAGGTGATGCTGGTTCCTGCCGCCAAGGCCGCCCGGATCGCCAGAACCCCGGAATGATTATAGGTACCGTCCCCAAGATTCTGAAAGACATGGCCCCTCTTGCTGAACGGCGCCTCGCCAATCCAGTTGGCGCCTTCGCCGCCCATGTGGGTGAACCCTTCGGTATCGCGCCCCATCCATTGCACCATGTAATGGCATCCGATCCCGGCATAGGCACGACTGCCCTCGGGCAGGCGGGTCGAGCTGTTGTGCGGGCAGCCCGAGCAGAACCAGGGCGTGCGGGTCGCGATCTCGGGCGCGTTGTCGTTGCGGCGCACCTCGCTCAGGCGGGCCAGGCCCGCACGGACATGTTCGGTCCCGCGACCTTCCTCAATCAGGATGCCGCCGATCTTCTGCGCGATCATCACCGGGTCCAGCGCATAGCGGGTGGGAAACAGTTCCTCGCCGGTTCGATCATGCTTCCAGCCATGGACGCGGCGGCCGCGGCGGTTGTCAAAGATCGCCTCCTTCAGCTGCACCTCGATCAGCTTGCGTTTTTCCTCGACGCAGATGATGAGGTCCAGGTTCTCGGACCATTCCTGGATGGATTTCATGTCCATCGGCCAGGTCTGCCCCACCTTGTAGGTGGTCAGGCCCAGCCTCTCGGCCTCGGCCTCGTCAATGCCCAGCAGCGAAAGGGCGTGGACCAGATCAAGCCAGTTCTTCCCGGCAGCAACAAAGCCGATCTTGGCGCCCGGCTTGCCCCAGACCCGATGGTCGATGCGGTTGGCGCGGCTGAACGCCTCGGCCGCCCAACGCTTGTGGTCGATCATCCGTGCCTCCTGCGCGACAGGCGTGTCGCCAAGGCGGATGTTCAGGCCACCCTCGGGCATCCGGAAGTCGGTGGGCAGGACGAAACGCATCCGGTGCGGGTCGCCGTTCACGACCGAGGTCGCCTCGACCGTGTCCTTCATCGTCTTGAGGCCGGTCCAGATGCCCGCATAGCGTGACAGCGCAAAGCCATAAAGGCCATAGTCCAGGATTTCCTGCACCCCGGCGGGCGACAGGACGGGAATATAGGCATCGATCATGGCCCAGTCCGACTGGTGCAGCACGGTCGAGCTTTCGCCTGTGTGGTCATCGCCCATGGCCATGACCACGCCGCCATGCCGAGACGACCCGGCCATGTTCGCATGCCGCATGACGTCCCCGGTCCGGTCGACGCCGGGCCCCTTGCCGTACCACAACGCAAAGACGCCGTCGTGGCGCCCCTCGCCGCGCAGTTCGGCCTGCTGGCTGCCCCAGATGGCGGTGGCGGCCAGATCCTCGTTCAGGCCGGGCTGAAAGCGCACTTGCGCCTCGGCCAGGCGCTTGCCCTCGCGCATCATCTGAAGATCGACACCGCCAAGCGGACTGCCGCGATAGCCTGTCACTAGGCCCGCCGTGTCCAGTCCCGCAGCTTTGTCGCGTGCCGCCTGCATCAGCATCAGCCGCACCAGTGCCTGCGTGCCATTCAACAACACGTGTGCCTTTGACAGGTCGAACCTATCAGCCAGCGTGAATTCCTGCTTGCCCATGTTGCACCTCCTCCTGCGCCTGTTGGCTCCCCCCATCATTATAGGTCAGAAATGCTGACCGAAGAAGACAAAAATCAACGCTTGACGCGACGCGGTTGGACACGCAGGTGAAGATCAGGTCTGCAAAACACGCATGGCTGACATGACAGGAATGTAAAGGATGGACTGGGACAAGCTCAGAATCTTTCACGCAGTGGCCGATGCAGGCAGCCTGACCCATGCAGGCGACACGCTGCACCTGTCTCAGTCGGCGGTCAGCCGGCAGATCCGGGCACTGGAAGAGGCGCTTGGGACGACGCTGTTTCACCGTCATGCACGGGGGCTGATTCTGACCGAACAGGGGGAACTGCTGTTTGAGGCGACCTCGGCCATGGCGCGCAAGCTGGACAGCGCCGCGGCCCGCATCCGGGACAGCGAGGAGAATGTCTTTGGCGAGTTGAAGGTGACGACCACCGTCGGCTTCGGGACACTCTGGCTGGCCCCGCGCCTGGTCAAGCTTTATGAAAAATACCCTGACCTGCGCATCGACCTGCTGCTGGAGGAGCGGGTTCTGGACCTGCCCATGCGCGAGGCCGATGTCGCCATCCGCATGAAGGAGCCCAGCCAGTCGGACCTGATCCGAAGGCGCCTGCTCAACATCCGCATGCGTCTTTACGCCAGCCCCGGCTATCTGTCGGCGCGCGGGACCCCTGCGACCTTGGACGACCTGACCCACCACCGCCTGATCTGCCAAAAGCCCGACCTGCCGCAGGTGGCTGCGGGGGCCCGGCTTGTGCAGGAACTGATGGCACAGAATGTCGGCTCGACCCTGATGGTCAACAACTATTTCGGCGTGCTTCAGGCGGTCCTGGCCAATCTGGGCATCGGCGTGCTGCCGGATTATCTGACGGCGGACCATCCCGACTTGGTTCGGGTCTTTCCCGATATCGAATCGGGCGAGGTTCCCGTCTTTCTGGCCTATCCCGAGGAACTGCGGCAGACCCGCCGCGTCGCCGTCTTTCGCGACTTCGTGCTGGAGGAAATCCAGGCTTATCGTCGCCAACGGATCGAGTCCGGGGCTGAGTGAAGGCGCAACCTTGCACGCTTCAGGTGTAGCCATACCGCCACTGCATGGCCGATATGTCTTTTTCCTGCCCTCCAACACCTTGATCGATTCACGCTGTGCACATAAATCAAGCTTTGAAGGAGATGGTCAGCTTAACCGCTCATCACCTTCTACCTCCCTGTTGGACTTAGGCCGGGCCTCGTGCCCGGCTTTTTTTTGTCCCGGTCCATGGTGCCGCACCCTTTCCATGCCTGTGCCGACGCCCTAAAAGGCCGTTGATTTCACGCGCAGGAAGGGCCGTATCATGCAGGAACCGTCGATCACCCCCGAACTGATCGCCGCGCACGGGCTCAAGCCCGACGAATACGACCGCATCCTGCAGATCATCGGCCGGGAACCCAGCTTTACCGAACTGGGCATCTTCAGCGCGATGTGGAACGAGCATTGTTCCTACAAGTCATCAAAGAAATGGCTGCGGACCCTGCCCACCGAAGGGCCGCAGGTCATTTGCGGACCCGGTGAAAACGCGGGCGTGGTGGATATCGGCGACGGTCAGGCCGTCGTCTTCAAGATGGAGAGCCACAACCACCCCAGCTATATCGAGCCGCATCAGGGCGCGGCCACGGGCGTGGGGGGCATTCTGCGCGATGTCTTCACCATGGGTGCGCGTCCCATCGCCGCGATGGACGCGCTGTCCTTCGGCATGCCGGATCATCCCAAGACCGCGCATCTGGTCAAGGGCGTGGTCGAAGGCATCGGCGCCTATGGCAATGCCTTTGGTGTTCCGAACGTGGGCGGCGAAGTCCGCTTTCATCCCAGCTACAATGGCAACTGCCTGGTGAATGCCTTCGCGGCGGGCCTGGCTGATGCCGACAAGATCTTCTACTCCGCCGCCTCGGGCGTGGGAATGCCGGTGGTCTATCTGGGCGCCAAGACCGGCCGCGACGGCGTCGGCGGGGCCACCATGGCCAGCGCCGAATTCGACGACACGATCGAGGACAAGCGTCCCACCGTGCAGGTCGGCGACCCCTTCACCGAGAAATGCCTGCTGGAAGCCTGCCTCGAACTCATGGCCTCGGGCAGCGTGATCTCGATCCAGGACATGGGCGCCGCGGGTCTCACCTGCTCGGCGGTCGAGATGGGTGACAAGGGTGGTCTTGGCATCAAGCTGGTCCTGGACCATGTGCCGCAGCGCGAAACCAACATGACCGCCTACGAGATGATGCTGTCGGAATCCCAAGAGCGGATGCTGATGGTACTGAAGCCCGAGAAAGAGGCAGAAGCACGCGCCATCTTTGAAAAATGGGACCTCGACTTCGCCATCGTGGGTGAGACGATCTCCGAAGACCGTTTCCTGATCCTGCACGGCAATGAGGTCATGGCTGACCTGCCGCTGTCCAAGCTGTCCTCCAGCGCGCCTGAATATGATCGGCCTTGGGTGGAAACGCCCGCCGCCGCGCCGGCGCCCGCCCTGCCCCCCATCACCCCCATCGCCGCGCTTCAGGCACTGATCGGCAGCCCGAACCACGCCCACAAGGCTTGGGTGTGGGAGCAGTATGACACGCAGGTCGGCGCCGACACGATCCGCCGTCCCGGCATGGGCGCGGGTGTGGTGCGCGTTCACGGTACGCGCAAGGCCTTGGCCTTCACCAGCGACGTGACCCCGCGCTATGTCAAGGCGAACCCCTTCGAAGGTGGCAAGCAGGCGGTGGCCGAGGCATATCGCAACCTGACCGCCGTGGGTGCGCAGCCCCTGGCCACCACCGACAACCTGAACTTCGGCAACCCCGAAAAGCCCGAGATCATGGGCCAGCTGGTCGGCGCCATCAAGGGCATCGGCGAAGCGTGCAAGGCGCTCGACTTCCCGATCGTGTCGGGCAACGTCTCGCTTTACAATGAAACCGACGGCAAGGGCATCCTGCCGACTCCCACGATCGGCGGCGTCGGCCTGATTGCGGATCTTGACGACATCATCTCTGGCCTTCCGTCGGACGGCGACCTGGCGCTGGTGCTTGGCGAAACGCGCGGCCATCTGGCGCAATCGGCCTTGGCTGTCGAGGCCTTCGGCATCGAGGCGGGTGACGCGCCCCATGTCGATCTTGTGGCCGAGCGTCGGCATGGCGAATTCCTGCGCGCGAACCACACCCATCTGAGCTCTGCCACCGATCTTGCCGATGGCGGCTTGGCGCTTGCGGCCTTCGAGATGGCCGAAGCTGCCGGTCTGGGCGTGACGCTGGACAGCGCCGACATCGGCCAGCTGTTCGGCGAGGATCAGGCGCGCTATCTGGTGGCATGCACCGCAGAAGCGGCCGAAGCCTTGGGAGCGGCCGCCCGCGACGCTGGCGTTCCGACGGCAGTCGTGGGCCGCTTTGGCGGGAATGCGGTGGTCCTTGGCGGCGACAGCGCGCCCTTGGCCGAGCTTTCGGAGCTTTACCGGACCGCCTTTGCCCGTGCCATCCGTGGCGACATGCCGGACCACGCATGAGCTTTCGTGCACCTCAGGGCTTTGCTGCCCTGATCACTGCCGCAGGGCGGGGCACCCGTGCTGGCGGCGGTCAGCCAAAGCAGTGGCGGGACTTGGGTGGCATCCCCGTGCTGGACCGGACGCTTGCGGCCTTTGCCGGATTCGAGCGCATCGTGCTGGTCGTGCATCCCGATGACATGGCCGAGGCCCTGGCACGCTATGCCGGACCGGTCACCATCGTCAGCGGCGCCCAAACCCGTGCGGCCAGCGTTCGTGCGGGCCTGTCTGCCCTGGAGGGTCAGGCCAGCCACGTCCTGATCCACGACGGAGCACGGCCGCTGGTCAGCCAGGCCGTGATCGGCGGCGTCGTCAAGGCCCTGCAGGCAGGCGCCCAGGCTGCCGCCCCGGCGCTGCCGGTTTCCGACGCGCTGTGGCGGGGCACGGAGGGCAAGGTGACCGGCACTGCCCCGCGCGACGGGCTGTTTCGCGCGCAAACACCGCAAGGCTTTGCGCTGGCCGCGATCACCGAGGCTCATCGCCTTTATCCGGCTGATGCGGCCGATGACGTGGAACTTGCCCGACTGGCCGGGATCGAGGTTGCCATCACGGCAGGCTCGGAAGACAATCTCAAGATCACCTTTCCCGCCGATTTCGCGCGGGCCGAACGCATTCTGGGGGCCGACATGGATATCCGCCTTGGCAACGGCTACGACGTCCATGCCTTCGGAGCAGGCGATCATGTCTGGCTGTGTGGCATTCGCATCCCGCACGAAGTCGGGCTGATCGGCCATTCAGACGCGGATGTGGGGATGCATGCCCTGACGGACGCTATATATGGCGCCTTGGCCGATGGGGACATCGGGCGCCATTTTCCCCCATCGGACCCGCAGTGGAAGGGTGCCGACAGCGCGATCTTTCTGTCGCATGCCGCTGACCTGGCCCGCAGCCGCGGTTTTCGGTTCGGCAATGCCGACGTCACGCTGATCTGCGAGGCGCCCAAGATCGGTCCACATGCCTTGGCCATGCAGGAGCGCCTGATCGCGATCATGGGCATCGAGGCAGGCCGCGTCAGCGTCAAGGCCACGACCTCCGAACGCCTGGGCTTCACCGGCCGACGCGAAGGCATCGCCGCCATCGCCACCGTCACCCTGATCAAGGACTGACCCATGGAACGCCTGCTTTGCATCTGGTTCGGCGCGGGTCTGCTGCGCCCTGCCCCCGGCACCTGGGGGTCGGCCGTCGCAGTGGCGCTTGGGCTGTTGATCCACCGGATCGGGCATTTCCCCCTGCTGGCCATGGCCACCGTGGCGGTCACTGTGCTGGGATTTTGGGCCGTTGCGCGCCACACGGCCGGCATGGCGGATCCCGACGGCAGCGAGATCGTCATCGACGAGGTTGCGGGCCAATGGATCGCCTTGCTTTTCCCGTCCTTCGGCTTCTGGATGATGGGCCTGGAGGCTGACAGGTTTCCTTATCCGGGCTGGGTCGCGGCCTTTGTCTTCTTTCGCATCTTCGACATCTGGAAGCCGTGGATCATCGGCCGTGCAGACCGCCGCAAGGACGCCGCCGGCGTGATGCTGGACGACCTGTGGGCCGGACTGTTTGCCGGGATCGCGACCATGATCGCGGCTGCGGCCTTTCATATTCCGATGATGCTATGACCTTGGCGGCCCAGGTTCTTGATGCCGCCCGCGTGCGGGGGGTCATGATCGCCACAGCCGAAAGCTGCACCGGCGGCTTGATTGCGGGCGCACTGACCGAAGTTCCGGGATCCTCGGACTCGGTGGATCGTGGCTTTGTCACCTATTCCAACGCTGCCAAGATGCAGATGCTGGGTGTCAGGATCGAAACGCTGGACCGGCACGGCGCAGTCAGCGAAGAGGTTGCCGCCGAGATGGCGGCAGGCGCGCTGCGGCATTCGGAAGCCGGCATTGCCGTGTCGGTCACCGGCATCGCCGGTCCTGGTGGGTCCGAGCACAAGCCCGAGGGCAGGGTCTGCTTTGGCATCAGCCAGCCCTTTGGCACAACCACCCAGACCATCGAATTCGGTGCCATCGGTCGCCACCGCGTCCGGGCGGCAACCGTCGAACATGCGCTGCAACTGCTGCTGGACGCGCTGCGGGCCTAGGTATTCCATCCTTTGGTTTGATGGAGCGATCCTTTCTCGGGATTGGAAGGAGGCGTACTGGGACAGGTCCGTCACGGACGCTCCACGATCAAGTCATGGAAACTCCACTGGTTGGAGTGACCATGGCAAAGGCATGCCATCCGTACTGCAATACGACGACCCCACGTGTCGCTCGCGACCCTGAGCCGGGAACTGGGCCGTGAAGAGGATCAGAAAGCGATCCGGTGAGCTGTTCGCCCGACGAACTCAAGACGATGGCAAAGTGGCGCAAGCAGGCGATAGTCGAGGACCGGGAGGCCGGACCAAGGGAAGCGCCTCAATAACGATGAGCCCGGGGGGAGGACGCAGTGGGCGTCCAGGCGTGATGCACTGTTGCCGTTGGAGGTCTGCCTTTGCGGGATCGGGCACAGGCTGACGAAGGGGAAGCCTCCCGCGAGTTGCGAGGATCAGGCAACAGTCCGGGCTGTTGCCCCGAGATGGCCAGGTCGAGCGGATGACCCCCACGATCAAGGAAGGTGAAGCGAGTCGGGGAATGATCCGGGGAATCATTCTCCCGCTGAACACCGCACGGATCAGCTGCGAACGCATCCGGGCGACTTCATCGCCGCTGATGACATGCCCGTCGGCTCAAGACGCTCAATGGCCCGGCCTCCTGCGACTGCAACATCCGGACCGCGGAGCCAGGCAGATCCAGCCCCAATCCAATCCACCAGATGCCGGGGGTGAAAAACTAGCTGCAAAGAATAGCCGCGAGGGCCGAAACATCGCGGTCTGGTGTGTCCCATGCACAAACAAGGCGCAGTGGCACAGGGTCCAGTCCCTCTGCGACCTTGTCGGGCCACAGATGATAAAGGGCGCCGGCAGACTGGGCGCGAGCATGGGTCGCGGCCGGAACCACCGCAAAGACCGCGTTCGACTGGACCGGCTGCAACAGTTGCCCGCCGCCCTCCTGGACAGCCTGCCCCAGCACTTGGGCCTTGGCGTTTGCCTGCCGCGCCAGATCCAGCCATAATCCGTCTGTGGCCAAGGCCAGCATCTGGGCAGCCAGATAACGGCTTTTGGAGAACACGTGGCCCGACTGCTTGCGGCGATAGTCGAAATCTTCGGCCTGCGCCGGATCGAAAAAGACCACCGCCTCGGCCGCCATGGCACCATTCTTGGTGCCGCCAAGGCAGAGGGCATCAACACCCGCCTGCCACGTCACCTGTGCGGCAGAGCAGCCAAGCGTCGCCACGGCATTCGCGAACCGGGCGCCGTCCATATGCAGGGGCAGCCCGGCTGCGTGCGCAACGGCGGCCAAGGCCGACACCTCTTCCGGCGCATAGACGGTGCCCCATTCCGTTGCGTTCGTGATCGACACCATGGCGTTGCGCCCGCCGTTCAGCCCGGCCCCCGCACCGGCGGACACTGCCGGCGCCAGCGATTCGGGCGTCAGCTTGCCGCCCAGCCCTGGCAGCGTGACCAGCTTGGCGCCATGGGCGAAAAACTCGGGTGCGGCGCATTCGCTGGTTTCGATATGGGCGTCCTCGTGGCAGTAGATGCGCCCGAAAGAAGGCGAAAGCTGCGCGCAGACCAGCGCGTTGGCCGCCGTGCCGGTGGCGACAAAGCGGACAACCGCCTCGGGCGCCTCCAGCAGGTCACGGATGGCTTCAACGGCCCTGTCCGTGACCGGATCAGCGCCATAGCCCATCATGGGGCCGGCATTCGCCTCGGACAGTGCCGCCAGAACGGCGGGATGCGCCCCATAGGCATTGTCGGAGGCGAAGTTCATGACAGGTCCTCGATGATGTGGTCTTCCCAATCCTCTTCGGTGACGGTCAGTTCGCTGACCGTCCAGCCGCGCACGCTGACACCCGCCTTGTGCACGCTATCCTTGTCACCCGAGATCAGGTGGTGCCAATCATGGAGCGGCTTTCCTTCGTGACGCAGGCGATAGGCACAGGTC